>JBILRK010000540.1:0-2542 GCA_044372705.1 Saprospira sp.
CAGAAACAGCCCTTTCCCATGCACCTGTGCTGGCATTACCACTTACCGTCCAACCTAAATCGAGTGCAAATTCATCTCTATAACCTTTGTTAAGTGGAATTTGTGGTGATGGAGTGTTCATCGCAATATTTTGGTTAACAAGTACTGTTTTGTAGCCCCATTTTCCTGCATAAATACTGTAATTATCAACAAACATGGAAGGTATGGTAAAATTGCCGGAAGCATCTGTAGTTGCAGTATAATTGTAAGCAGGACTTTCAATAATTACTTTGGCACTTGCAATAGGCGCATTGGCATTATCTGCATCTACAACTTGTCCAGTAAATGAAAATGATACCATTGGCACTAATTCTACATCTCTGATTGTAAGTACACCATTTTGAAGTGCTACCGACAAGGTTTTGGTATAATAACCAGCTTTTGAATAACTGACATGGTAAGTTCCTGCAACTCCGTAGCCTGTTTTGTAATCGCCATTCAGTCTTGAATCTTCAAAAACAGGGGTTGTACTGATTGTGATACGAACATTAGATAAGGCAGCGCCTGTAACAGAATCGGTTACATTACCCTCGAGCCAGCAGGCTCTTTGGTAATTTGGTTGTAAAATATGTAAACCTGTATTGATGTCGGATGCTGCAATTAAACCTGATGGAAAATAAGGATAAACTCCCCAGCAACCAAAGAAACCTACATTGTTTTGTAGATAGGTATCATATCGGGCTACTTCTACCAAATTTTGCGGGCGACTACCGTCGAGGATAATGACACCATCGGTATAATAAGAAACAACTACAAAGTCATTTTTGACATGGGCATTGTGCGGAATCACTCCTGTTCCTCTTGTTTCGAAAGTCTGCCAGCGGTCGAGTTCGACAATATTTGACGTGTTACTTACATCGTAAGCTGCAACAAATGCATTTGCCCTTTCATCGGTAGAAAAAATGGTATTACCATCACCAGAAATCCAAAGATTGTGGGTGAAATTGTTGGGCGTAGTCTGCCTTCCAAGATAAATTGGATTTGCTTTATTTGTAATGTCATACACCGTGAAGTCGCCATCGTAAATGTTAGCAGACCATATAGTGTCGCCTCTTACAAAAATATCGTGGGCGTAGGTTGCAGGCAAGTTACCAATTTTATTAGGCGCTAAAGGATTATTTAGACCAAAGATAATTGGTTCTCCTTCGTTAATATTTGTACCTGCAAGGTATAAAATACTATCCTCGACATATAAAGTATGAATAGAACGAAGTGTATCAGTAACACCATTGACTGTTAAACGTGGTTTATAATAAGAATAGCTAACTGTGCCAGGTAATGTTGACAAGTCAATTATCAATAAACCTTCACTGCAGTTGTCGCAACCAACATAACCATAGTTACCAAAAGTTTTAACCTCGCGCCACATCGTATTTACACCTGGAATGAACTGAACCTGAACAGGATTGGCAGGATTTGCCAAACTTACCAATGAAGTACCTGTTGTGGTTCCTACAATAGCATATTCTGTTCCGTTGGAAGCTCTCCACCCCCAAAGACTACTCAGATCCTGATTGTAGGGAAGGACACCTGCAGATGTCATTCCATAATTTGTTTGCGAGAACGCAGTATTTACGGCAAAAAATAATATCAATACTAAGTTTAAAATTCTCATAATAGTGGTTTATATAATTATTTGGTTTTAACTATTTTGACTGTTTTTCCATTTAGAGAAAGGAAGTAAATTCCTGGATTCCATCTTTCTCCTAAGTTAATTCGATCAGTATGTTCTAAGCTTTCTACCGATTCAATTAATCTTCCGTTGATATCAAAGACTTTTATTTTTGCTGATTCTGTTAGATTATCAAACTTTAAAACAAATGATTCATTAAAAGGATTAGGAAAGACTATAAAATTAGGTTCATCCCTTTCTGAAATTTTATCAACATTTGTCAAAACCTCATATTCGTCAACTCTGAATCGGTCGATAGCAGCTTCTGTAAAATTTCTTGCATTGCTGTTGTAAAGCCTGAAACTCACCGACATTTGATCGGAAAGCGGCAGAAAATCTGCCAAACGGTACAGTTTAAGGTCAGACCAGTTATACAATCCGTTTCGATAAGAGGCCACAACTGATGTAGCTATACCATTACTTAATGTAACTGTGAGCGAATCACTAATATTTACATAGGTACTATCAAAACAGGTGAGCCAATAATTGAAACTCATGTGGGGATCGTTATACTTTGTAGCATCGAAAACAGGTGAAGTTATTTCCGTAATACCCGAATCAGAACGACTGTCGGCATTTCCTGTGACATAACAATAGGAACCAAAATCATTAAGCAAGTCATTATTTGGCATCATCCCCGACCATTGGTACTGCGTTCCGGGCACAACCCTTTCCCAGGCGCCATTGTTGATATTGCCACTGAGCATCCAACCGAAATCAAATACAAAATCATCATAAATTGCAGAATCTATGGTAATATCGGGAGCTGTTGTGTTATTGATATAAATCAAAGAATCGGCTGTCATATAGCCCCATTTTCCGGCAATAACA
>JBILRK010000539.1:0-2542 GCA_044372705.1 Saprospira sp.
TATCTCGAACTGCTTATCGAGTAGCATAGTTTTTACAGCACCTTTCAGACAAAGGCTGTTTGCCAGTTCTTTTGCAAAGGAGGCTTCGGGATGAACTATTTTCTCTATTCCCATCGCTCTCAATATGGTTTCATGAACCGGAGATATTGCCCTTGCTAATATTTTGGCGTTGGTATTTTTCTTTACTAAAGCTGTAGTTGTCAAAGAAGCACCTACATCTTCACCAATACTTACTATGACATAATCAGCCTCTTTCAAGGGTAAACTTCTTAATGCTATCTCATCAGTGGTATCGACGCAAACAGTGTATGTCAAAAGTTTTGAATATAATTCAACCTTATCCATCCTAAGGTCTGTACCGATTACTTCAGCACCTTTTTCAATCAGGGCTACGCCAAGACTTGAGCCAAAATTACCTAATCCGATAACTATAAATTTCATATTTAATATTTTTAAGCGTGAATCAGTTAATGAATATGTCTTCTTTGGGGTATTGATACCTAACACCTTTAGGTTCGTAGAACTGTCTCATAATGGCAATGATAAAAGTGAGCAGACTTACTCTTCCCAAAAACATCATGATAATAAGCACAACTTTACTTGCATCGCTTAACTGTGGTGTAATGCCCAGTGTAAGTCCAACAGTACAGAAAGCTGAAAAAGTTTCGAAAGCCAATTTAAGAACATCTACTTTGGGGTCGAAAAGAGAGAGTAGAAAAACTGCGAAACCGATTGCCAATAATGAAAGGAAAATAATAACATTGGATCGTTGCGTAGCTTGTATTGGAATTTCTTTTCTACGAAATTCCAACCTGTCTTTACCCATCACCTGATTTCTTAAATTTAAAATTGCAACAGCTATTGTCGTGGTCTTTATACCACCCCCGGTAGAGCCTGGAGATGCACCAATCCACATAAGCAAAATAAAAATCAGTACAGTTGGGTTCAGCATTAGCGACATATCAATGTTATTAAAACCTGCGGTACGTGGAGTCACAGAATTAAAAAAGGAAACAGCAAGTTTGCCACCAATCGTTTTATGTTCTGCCAAAGTGTTATTATACTCAAGAATAAAGAAAGAAATCCATCCGATAATGAGTAAGGCAATAGTTGTTTGAACAACAATTACAGTATTTATTCGGATCATATTTTTGGGCATTAGCTCCTTTTTGGAAGAGCTGAAATAATTGTTAAACTTGTATTTGAAAAATGCCTTGGCATAGGAAGCATAATTTATACTGATATTGTAACCTAAGCCTCCAAATATGATGAGCAATGAAATTATCGTGTGCAAACTGTAATTGTATCTTAAATCCAATTCGTACAATGAATTTCCATAAGTTGAAAATCCGGCATTACAAAAGGCCGAAACCGAATGAAAAATTGAAAAGAAGAACTTGTCGGTACTTACATCGGTATTAATGACAGAAATATATATCAATGTAGCGCCTATAAATTCGACAATCAGCACAAATAAAATAATTCTCATTAGTAGCGTCCTTGTACTTCCTAAATTTTCGCTGTTAAGAAAATCAGCCATTGCAATCTGATTTCTAAAGCTGCTTCCTCCGGAGAAAAGCAGGGCAAAAAGATTTGAGAATGTCAAAACCCCCAAACCGCCCAATTGAATCAGGATGATAATAACTGTTTGGCCAAATAGTGTAAAGTCTTTTCCTGTATCTACAACTGCAAGCCCTGTAACAGAAACTGCACTAGTTGAGGTGAAAAGTGCATGAATAAAGCTAATGCCCTTTGTTGTTGCTCCGGGTAACATAAGCAATAGACTGCCAAAAAGTATTAGTATGGCAAAGCTCAAGACGAAAATCAATGCAGGATGAAGTCTGGAATTCAAGGTGTCGTTGAGCTGTCTCGACACACCTATAAGTATGAGAATGATTATAAGCCCATACATCATGCCATCATTTATAAGGTATGTTCCCAGAAATTTTATGCAAAGAATATCAGTAGCGATGAGTGTTCCAACAATAGCCATTGCAATGTTGAAAATTCTGACATTCGGAGCTTCCATTAGCTCCAGGGCTTTTCTTACCCCAACAAAAGCCATGAAACTGGCATAGAAAAAAAGATAAGTTTTGAAAACCGACTCAACTACATCCGCATTGTATTTGCCGGGGCCGAAATATAGTGCCATCAGCACAATTGCAATAATTGATAGCCACAAAGTCGATTTTTCCAGTATTTTAATCATTTTGATTGCTTTAGGCTGTTTATTTCAAATCGGCTTGTTTTTTTCTCAGAGATGCTATCTTCTCGGCATCAGCTCTTGACCATATTATATTTAAGCCGCTCAAATTTAAATTGAGTTGATCTTTTTCAGCATTAATTATTTTAGCGGTGAAAGCTATTTTTTCTCCGTCGATACCAAATTTTTCTAACAAATTTCCAATTTTAGCGTCAATTAGACCAGAGACAAGGGTTGGCCCTTCGCTGACACTCGTGCTAAGTTGATCATTTTCTACCTTCCAGGTCCCCTTCCAAGTAATAACAATTCCCTTAACCAGATTTGATTGGGCAAATGCCT
>JBILRK010000541.1:0-2539 GCA_044372705.1 Saprospira sp.
GTAGAAAAGAGAAGAATTAGAATTAAGTTGAGGATTTTCATGTTTATTTAGCTTTGGGTAAAGATTCAACTTGACCTTCTAATGCTTTTACCCTGGGATTCATTATAGCAAACCAAAGGGGTGGTACAAATGACATGAGCATACTCATAGGGTAACCATATGGCAATTGTGGACTTTCGTCGAAGTGACGAAGCACCTGATATTTGCGGTTTGCTTTGAAATGATGGTCACTGTGTCTGGACAATTCAAAAAGTATTAGGCGCCCCAAAACATGGTCAGAATTCCAGCTGTGCCAGGGCTGCACCCTTTCATAACGGCCATTTTCCATTTTTTTTCTACTAAGGCCATAGTGTTCAATATAATTAACCGTTTCGAGCAATAAAAAGCCTACTACCGCTATGAGAATTGCAGATAATAAAAGTACAAAACCACCAAAATACCAAACCAAAAAAAGATAGGCCAGTTGGACGATTTGGAAAATAATCATTTCATTTTGAATGCTTAAAAAACGCTTTCCCTCGTTGCGCAGTCTTTTAGCTTCCAGTCTCCAAGCTGAAACATAGGTCATCGTGACCGATCTTATCCAAAAGGAATAGAGCATTTCATTATACCTTGCTGAAGCCGGATCTTCTTTTGTGGCAATATTAACATGATGTCCGCGGTTGTGCTCAATAATAAAATGCATGTATAGATTGGGCAAAAGCAATAGTTTTGCGATAAATCTTTCGTATGCTTTATCCCTGTGTCCCAATTCATGCGCAACATTAATACCCATGGCCCCCAGAAAAATGCCCATTGATAGGCTAATTCCCCAATATTCATAATTGTGAAGCGGCAAATTGGCAACTGTATAAAAATACCAGGCTAGCATTCCCCAAAGAATTGGAAGATGGGAATAGAGAATAAAATCATAAAAGCTGTTTTTTAAAGCAGTGGATTCATCATGCTCATTCATATTTTTAGCACTGCCCTTAAGAATTATTTCTAAAATTGGAATAGCAAAAAAAGCAATAAGCACACCAGAAAAGGAAAATAATCCTCTGAGGTATAGAACAAGCACCAAAGTAAGTGGAATGATATAAGACCAAAGGTATTTAAGTGCGTTTGTTTTCATTATATTTATGCTAATTGGAAAATTTTTGTTAAAATTTCAATGATGTTGAGGCTCTATTGATGTAAATTTATATAAAAAGTTTCAATTTTAATATCTTGCAACAATTTTTTAAACCAAAACCAAATTCTAGCCTTAGCTAACGAATGAAGAAACTTTTTAAATGGGAATTTTGGCCAAGCTGGCTCTTTTACCTTCCTGTATATGCCCTTTATCTATGGTATAGTTTGAGGGCGCGCACGCTTATGTTTTTTTCGGCCTCCAATCCGGGAATGTACATGGGTGGCTTTGTTGATTATTCAAAATATGATATTCTAAAAAAAATACCGCAAAATGTTGTTCCAAAGACAATATTGATAGAAGAAAATGACCATCAACTCAAGAGCGTAAAATCACATCTTGATCAAAAAGAAATTGATTTTCCATTTATTTTAAAACCAGACAGAGGCGAACGGGGCTATGCTGTAGAAAAAATTGACAATGAATCAGAACTGGAAGTTTATCTGAAAAAATTTCGCACCCGACTTGTTATTCAGGAATACGCCTCCGAAAAACTTGAATTTGGTGTACTTTATTATAGAATGCCCGATGAACAAAAAGGAAATATCAGCTCCGTTGTTCAAAAGGTAATGCCGCATGTGATAGGCGATGGCGTATCAAATTTGGACAGCTTATTAAAAACGACTGAAAGAACCAGTTATTATTACACTGAACTTTCAAAAGCATATGCACATAGGCTCAATGAAATTCCTGAAAAGGATCAAGAATTGATACTTTCCGAAATTGGCAATCATTGTCGTGGGGCTACTTTTTACAATTGCAATCACCTGATCAATGAAAGACTAATCGAAACCTTTGACAATTTGAGCAAACAGATCGATGGCTTTTATTTTGGTCGATATGACGTAAAGACAGATTCTGAAGAAGACCTTTACAATGGCATTTTCAAAATCGTAGAACTAAATGGTGCTAATTCAGAGCCAGCACATATTTACGACCCTCAAATGCCACTTTTCAAGGCCTATGGTTTTATGTTCCGTCACTGGAAAACCATATTCAGAATAAGTATTAAAAACCATAAAAAAGGTGTGCCTTACATGAGCATGAAAGAGGGTATATCAACTACAAGAAATCATTTTAAAAGGAAGAAACTGGAAGTTAAAACTTTAAGCTGAGGATGAAGGAAAAATTAGGAATTTTAGGCGGTGGACAATTGGGTAGAATGCTTATTCAATCTGCTATCGATTTCAATATGGAGGTGCATATTCTCGATCCATCGAAAGATGCTCCCTGTGCTGCTTTAGCGCATCATTTCGAATCTGGCGATCTGAAAGATTTTGATTCCGTCTATAATTTTGGCAAAAGATGCGATATCATAACAATTGAAATCGAAAAAGTAAATACCGCTGCACTGAAAAAACTGCGTGA
>JBILRK010000542.1:0-2538 GCA_044372705.1 Saprospira sp.
ATTGGGAAAAACACTCAGTTGTTCATTTTGTAAATGTAAAACAGCGGAAGTTGGCGCCTCTGTGAGCGAGATTGATACCGCAGCAGATGCTTCATCGTCGGTCATGTTACCCCAACCATCCACTGCGGCTCCGGCCGAGTAGATCGTTAGCCTTCCTCTACCAGCAGGCGGAGCAGTCCAGCGCGCACGAAGGGTACCGTTATTGAGCCCATACTGCTCGAGGTAGAAGCGATTGTCAAAATTGCTGATTCTTGAATTGGGTGTGAGGACTGTATCGAGTGTTCCTGCCTGATTATTCAAACTGTCCAAAACCACTGCCTGTGCACCATAGCCGGCTGGACTACCAGATGTGGAGCTGATACTCAACTGAAGTATATAACTTTGTCCCGGAATATAGGAGTTCACCACATTCCCAGAGTCATCCAAAACGCTGATCGAAACTGAGGCTCCATAATTGGCGCCGCCGTGACAACCGCCACCGCTGCAGGTCATAGTCGAAAGAGGAGAGCCTGTTGTATCGCCTATTCCGCCATAGGCCGTGCCGCTGTTTAGGCTACCAAAAAGCAAAAATACAGAGAGCGCAAGGGAGAGCAGGAGTAAAAATTTAACTTTCATATTTTTAGAATAGGTCTTTATGTTTGGTATCGAATAAAATAGTAACTGGTCCGTCATTGATTAGTGCAACTTTCATATCTGCCCCAAAGATACCGCTTCCAACTGCTTTCCCCAATTGTATTTCCATTTCAGCGATAAAGGCCTCATACAGCGGAATGGATTGTTCTGGCCTGGCAGCTTTTATAAAGGAGGGCCTATTGCCTTTTTTACATTGGGCATGCAGGGTAAACTGACTGATAATGAGCACATCGCCACCAATATCCTGTACTGAAAGATTCATTTTGCCTTCGGCATCGTTGAAGATTCTTAGCTGTACAATTTTTTTACAAAGCCATTCTACATCTTCCTGATTATCATCTGATTCAATGCCCACTAATAGTAAAAGTCCCGGACCTATGGCGGATTTTATTTTTTGGTCGATGCTGACAGATGCTTCGCTCACTCTTTGTAAAACAAGCCTCATTGTTAATTTAATTTTTGTTTAATACTAATGAATGAACTAAGTTAGCTAATTTTGGTTCGTAATTTAGAATAAGCGAATATTTTTTATTATATAGATTATCAGATATCAGCAGTCAATCACAAAGATCATCCTTCTGAAACTAATTTTACATACGAATCTTGTATGCTAAACTGAGGCAGCCTTCTGAAAATCTGACTTCTGATCTCGTCCGAAAGACGAGACTAATTTCAGACTTCTACCTTCATACTTTACATAAATGGATTCACTAACACAAGCCGTTTTAGGCGCTGCCTGCGGCGAAGCAGTTTTGGGCAGAAAAATTGGAAATAAAGCCTTGGTTTGGGGTGCTATTGCAGGGACAATTCCGGATCTTGATGTAGTAGCGCAGGTATTTTTGAGTCACGAGGCAGATGAATTAGTCTATCATCGCGGATTAACACATTCAATACTCTTTACTATATTCGGGGCTATGCTTTTTGGCTGGATGGCAAAGTATAAAAGACCTTGGCTCTTAACACTTTTCTATACCTGTATTTTTGTATTTATTGCCGGATTAACCATAAAATCTCCTAGCATAGCGGGGGCAATTTTTTCTGTAATATTTGCAGTGTTGGGTATATTCCTGCTTCGACGCTGGTTCGATAAAAATAGGATGAGCTGGAAAGAGGAACCAACTGTAAAAGAATGGAGTATTATGTTCTTTTTTGCTATTTTGACTCATTGGCTTATAGATGCCTGCACCAGTTATGGTACGCAGATTTTTGAACCATTTTCAAACTACCGTATCTCTTTTAATAATATTGCCATAGTCGATCCGCTCTACACGATTCCACTTTTGGTTGCGCTCATTGTTTTGATTTTTGTTAAAAATCCAAAGTCAAGAGCCATAATCAATTGGACAGGATTAGGATTAAGCACGCTGTATATGGCCTTTACCTTTTATGCAAAATCATTGGCTAATGCTGCTTTTACCGAGAGTTTAAAAAAGCAAAATATCGAATTTGTCGATTATATAAGTTACCCTACTATTTTTAATTCCCTGCTTTGGCAGGTGACAGTCAGAAGCGAAGATGCCTATTATTATGGGGTTTATTCCATTATGGATAAGGATAAGGATGTTGAGTTCATTAAACTACCCAAAAATCACGATTTATTGGAACCGTATAAGGATGAACATTATGTTAAAATCCTAAAATGGTTTGCACAGGGTTATTACAATGTTACTGAACAAGGCGATGGTGTCTTACAAATCAATAATTTACGATTTGGCTTTATGGGCTTTGGCATGCTCAAGTCTAAAGAAGATCAATACATTTTTAGATACAGAATTGCCAAAAAAGATGGTAAATTTGAATGTTGGCCTGTATTTCCTGAAGTAAAGGATATAGAATTTTCAAAAATGTTTTCAGCCCTATGGCGCAGAATGCTTGGAGAAAAACTCAAGTTTAAAGCCGATGTTC
>JBILRK010000028.1:0-9891 GCA_044372705.1 Saprospira sp.
CAGCTGAAAAGGATAGTTCCAGGGAGAAATTAGTAATGTTACACCATAAGGCTCTGGCTGTACAAAGCTACTACCATTGAAGTGAAATAATGGCGTTGGTACCGTTCTTGGCTTTGCCCATTTGTCGATGTTAGAAATCGCTTTTTTGAGTTCAATGAGCACAAAACCAATCTCTGTGGCATAGGCCTCGAATTCATGTTTACGTAAGTCTTTTTTCAAGGCTTCAATAAAATCAGCTTCATGAGTTGAGACCAGATTTTTTAAAAGTATGAGCTGTTCTTTACGGAATTTGACCGATTTGGTAGCACCGCTATTAAAATAATCCCTCTGTTTCTGTACAATTGTTTTAATTGCTGAAGTTTCAACAGCTGCAGTGAAAGTTTCCATTGTATAAATTGTTGGTTAACACAGCTAAGATAAGAAGATTTTTAATTTGTTCAGAACAACTGAAAAGATTCTTAAAAAGTCAACAGTAAATAAATAGATATTTGTCAAAATTGATGTTTATGCCTTAGTGGCGAGTTTGACCCACTTTTATTTTGTCATTTCACACGGAGACAGGGAGAAAAACTATCGATTTGGAGTAGATTTTAAACACAGATTTAATAGACAATACTGATTTTCACGGTTTTTGTTTCACAAAATACTGGTATTTCACTTTGTAAAAAACAAACAGATTGTCTAACTGGAAAACTTCTCCAATCAAAAACGCGCCGCAGGCACCGCTTCCCTGTGTCCGAAGCAGCAGCGTATGGATGCAGCATCAGCTGGTAATGGTCCTGTTTGATTACCGAACAAATAGAGAGGAGTAGTAAACGCGGGTTGAAGATGCTGCTTCCGGTTTCGGGTTCCTTGTAAATAATCTATTGGCTTACATGGGCTTAGGACCCGAAAACGCCTTGCTGAGGAATAGATTTTTTGTTACTTTTTTATCATGAAAAAAGTAAAAAAGAAATGAAAAAAGTAAACAAATTTTCAATGGTTTTCATCAAAAAACTGTTTGATAAATAGTTTAGCGATTAAGAAATTTAATAGGCTAGCATCAAAATCAATTACTGACTATCATCTAAAAACCATATCCTGCGCACTGTGTAGTAAATTCAGCGCTATTAAACTGTGGATTAACTTTTAGATTTTTGAATTCATATTTTTCATAAACGCCTTTATCGTCGTAAACTACCTGATAAATGGGCAGGCCACTAGATTTATCGATGTAAAGTTCCGCCTTTTTAGCAAATGCATTGGGAACCTTGAGTACCATACCCTTGCTGACATTAGCACCGAATCCCAAATTATTTTTTTCCATCACTAAATATTCAGAAACATTAATACGCTCACATAGACTTAAAAGACTTTCAGTTTGAGTACAGGTATGGGATATAAATTGAAAATCAGGGTTATCCAAAATTAGTTTGATGCAATTTTTCCCATTCCAGGTAAAATCTCCGCCAATTTTAATCATATCCTCCAATTTCTGCCCACTTAGGGCTAATTTCTTTTCAGTGTTTTTTATCTGAGCATAAAGGTATGAAAACCCTGCATGTGTAACAGGATGATGCCCATTATTGCGAACTCTAGCGTTGTTAACATCTAAATTTAAATTAACATATGGAAACCCATTTGGGTTGACATAAAGCTTACTATTGTTCCAACCAGATACATAAAGTAACTCAACGCCAGATTCCTGGTTTTTCATGTATAATTTTTTGGGGCTCACCTGAATTTTGAACTTTGAGTTCCTGGTCTCAGTCCTGTTTCCTATACGTTCATAGGAGGTCATATCATAGGTCATTGTATTCATACTGCCAATGGCTATATACATTTTATCGAGTACACTGCGAACGCTTTGAGCATTCACATGGGCCGATTTCATTAAAAAAGTGCCGAGCAGCAATAAAAAAATAATTCTCATAAAATAAGTAAGTTATTTGAAACCATAAGATGCACACTGTGATGTGAATTCACCACTGCTAAGCTGGGGGTTGATTTTAAGGTTTTTAAATTCAAACTTTTCGAAAACACCTTTATCATCATGCACAATCTGATAAATAGGCAGATTGCTTTCTTTATCGATATAAATCTCAACTTTTTTAGCAAAGGCGTTAGGAATTTTTATCACCTTGCCTTGCTGCACTTTGGCGCCATAACCAAGATTATTTTTTTCCATGACCATATATTCAGAAACATTGATTCGTTCACATAAATTGAAGAGCGTTTCGGCTTGAGTGCAGGTATAATCAATGAATTTAAAATCTGGATTTGTAAGTACAACTTTTGTTGTATTTCTGCCGTTCCAAGTAAAATTACCTTCTATTTTAATAATATTCTCTAATTTTTCGCCCTCTTTGGCGATGAGTTTTTCTGTGTTTTTCATTTGAGTAAGCAAATAATTAAAACCTGCATGTGTGACAGGATGATGACCATCTGCTCTAACTCTTGCGCTTTGCATATCTAGGCTAACATTTACCCAAGGAAAGCCATTAGGATTAATATAAGGCATATTGTTGTTCCAACCGGAAACATAGAGCAGTTCTACACCACTATCTTTATCTTTCATATAAACTTTGCGGGGGCTTATTTGCACCTTGAAAGACATATTTTTTGTAACCATCTTTGCTCCTATTCTCTCAGAAGAAGTCATATCATAAGACATTAGATTGGTAGTGCCAATTGCTATGTACATTTTATCTAAAACAGATCTTAAAGATTGAGCATTAAGTACGGTTCCAAAAAGAAACAAAAGCGTAAAAAACGATAAATTCATTTTCATAAAAGCACATAATTTTAGATTAGTAATAAAAAAGGCTGCAATTAATCTGATGATTAACAGCAGCCTTAGCCCCCATTCAATAGGGATATTATCTTACAATAATTTTCTTACTGAGTAGTCTGTTTCCAATTTGTAACTGCATAAGGTAAACACCTGCGCCGAATTCTATAAGATTCATTCTGTCGCTGTAAGTGCCATTTACCACACCCAAATTCTCTGAGCGCAAGGTTCTGCCAAGCATATCGCTGATTTTCAAAGATACTTCTTCTGTTTGTGTGTCGGGACTTTGGAACTGAACAGTCACCTCTCCTGTACTAGGATTTGGATTTACACTGAAAGAAGCCGAAATTTCATCAAATACATCAGTAGATGCGTTGCAATCGGCAGCTACGACAAAACCTGTAGTGTTGAAAGTATCTCTTAATACAGAATTGCTTCTTGTAAGGTTAACTGTTACAGAAAGCTGACCGTTTGTAAGTGTAAAACTATTGGCAGTAGTATCTGCTGAGAAATTTACACGGCCAC
Source organism: Saprospira sp. (assembly GCA_044372705.1). GTDB lineage: Bacteria > Bacteroidota > Bacteroidia > Chitinophagales > Saprospiraceae > Saprospira. The sequence continues at coordinate 3,296 of JBILRK010000028.1, forward strand.
AATCTTCCGGACCAGGGAGTCCCTGAAATACAGCATCATCGTCCTGAACCCAGATCTCATATCTTGTACCAGGAACCATAAGGATATTATTCCCAAAATTCCAGCTTACGGGTGTACCCGCATTCAAAGTATATCCAGTTACTGTATCTGTTCCTGATTGTGAACCTGTAATAGTAATGAATAGGTCGGTTCCTGCAGGGATAAGGTCTGTACAAGGTGATCCATTTACTGTTACTGAGCTAATAAATACGTTCTGTATTGTCTCGCTGATTACCGCCTGATATGTTACCTCATAAGTTCCTGTATCGGAATATACCACATCGGCAGGGTTCTGATTGGTACTCGTTTGTCCATTACCAAAATCCCAAAAATAAGCAGCTGTCTGACCCAATAAAGTATCTGCCTCAATGCTATTATTAAAGCTTACTGTAAGCGGAGCACAACCACTTGAATTGGTCATAGTAAAACCTGCACTTGTATCTGGCAATACCAAAAACTCAAGAGGAATAGTAGCTGGCTGTGGTGCTAAAATTCCAGTTTCAACTAAAACAGAAATATTAACAGTAAAAATCCCAGATTGACGAGGCGTTCCACATATAGTAATACAACCATCGCGTGTATCGGGAGCAGCTTCATCGTAACGAGCAGGAAGTGGGCGATCCAAAGTAAAACTCATTCCAAGAGGCAGCCCAGATATACCCTGAACAGAGAATGCTGAAAGATTAATACCCGCAGGAATACTTTGAGTTGTATCCAATCCAATTAGCGGAGTGGTAGTCATAGGAAGGCGGAAACTTAATTGCTCTTCATAATACTCGTTTTGACGGGCATTGGGAAAAGTATCGAGATAAACCGTATCTACCGGCATGGTGGGCAGAATAACGGTACAAGTTGGGCAGGTTTGTGCATTCAACTGCATGGAAACAGCAAAAAACAATGCCATGCGAACCAAAAGCGTATTGATTTTCTTCATAATTAAGAGTTTAATTTGTTATTCAGACGTAAAACTACAAAAAAATGCCGCAAAACACAAGTCTAAAGGTTAAATATTTCAGGCTTGTACTTTGCGGCAGCAAATAATTTTCTAACAGTTGAATTAACGAACTGTCAATTTTTGAGTCTGGCTATTTTTGCCATCTGTAATTTCAACGATATACATTCCAGCAGCAAAACCAGCAGTAGCAGCATTGTAAGTGTATGTTCCTTCGATAAGACCGAGGTTTTCGCTGCTAACTTTTACGCCAAGAGCGTTGTAGATATTAACAGAAACATCTGTAGCCTTTTCAGTTGACAACTGAAGAGTAACATCGCCTGAAGTTGGGTTTGGATACATGGCAAGTTCTGCAACAGGGCTGAATTGCTCAACAGAAACATTATTAGCAGCTTTGTACCAATAGATAGCATTTGGATTCATACCGTAGCAAAGGATAACACCATCAACTGTAGTACCGCAACCTGCATTAGAAAGAAGGCCTGCATAACCGTTAACAAGACCCATATAGTTGAGCAAACTAGGAACAGAAAGTTGAGCATCAGTAAATGCATCAAAAACAGTCAATACGTCAGTAAGGTTATTAATATCATCTTGGCTATCTATACCAAGATTGCCCAAAGTATCGCAAAAACCACGAGTAGTAGCATCCAATTCGAACAATGCGCAGCATCCATTGCTAGTACCAGTGATAGTACCTGTAAGGATTCTATTCAAAAGTCCTTTAACTTGAGCAAGGTCATAACCAACAGCTACAACACCAAAAGTATCACCTGCAGTGATTGATACACCGTAACGTGAAATAGTTGCAGGATCGAAAATACCATCGGCATCTGAACCTAAAATTACCCAACCACCACCGGCAGTTGTATCGCAAGAAGTGCGTGCAGAGTCAAGTGCACAAGTTTTTTTAACAACAAGATACTCAACATTTGGAAGACCAACTGCCTGAACAGCCATAGGAGGAGCAGGAGTCCAAATGGTGGCTCCGATTTCGCTACCTGAATAAAAACCTGACTGTACTTCAGGTGCAGTTTTGTTGTTACACGCAGTTTGAGCCTGAGCAAAAAGTTGGCTGCCAATAAGGCTTAAGCAGCATGTAAGTGCGTAAATAGCAATTTTTTTCATCACATCAGTTTTTTGATTATTGAAAGGAATTAAAACAAAATTCAATGATATTTATCATCTGAACACACAAATATAGGTAATGAATTTTAAGTTAAAAAATTTTAATGCAGCTTGAGTATTAAAATCTGTAAATCTTAAAAAAACTCTGTTCTAAAAATTAAATAGCATTTAAAATTAGCTTTATTTGCTAAACTTATTTAAAATTGCTGAAAGATTTAAATCATTTTCATAAATCTTTACCAAAATTTATCTGAAGCGAACCTTATATATCACTTAATAAAAACCTGTTTGTTTTATGAAAATCAATTTTTTATTCAAAACAATTATCCTACACTGCTTCCTTTTTTTGGGTATTAGTCAGGCTGCATTTGCTCAGTCAGCTAAGCTAAAAGGCATAATAACCGATGAGGCCACAGGTGAAGCTGCACCTGCTAATGTAGTCATTACCGACATGCAGGATGCCGTAGTAGGAGGTACAATTGCCGATATAATCACTGGTGAATATCTGGTTGAACTCAATCCTGGAAAATACAAAGTGACATTCAGCTTTATGAGCATGGAAGCCCAAAAATTTGACATTGAGCTTGCTGCAAATGAGACTAAAGAAATCAATGTGACCATGAAGGAAGAAGTGAACCCAATGCGCGAAGTAACCGTAACAGGTTCAAAGTCGGGCACACAGCTTGCTAAAAATACCGTTTCTATAGATGTGGTAAAACCTGCGCTCGTGGATAATACCAATGCCACCAAAGTGGATGATGTAGTAGATAAAGTACCCGGCGTAAACGTAGTCGATGGTCAGGCAAACATCCGTGGTGGTGCAGGTTGGTCTTATGGCGCTGGTAGCCGTGTACTTATCTTGGTTGATGACCTTCCTTTTATGTCGGCAGATGCAGGTTCTGCAAACTGGCGCGATATACCTGTTGAAAACATCGATCAGATTGAAGTATTGAAAGGTGCTGCTTCAGCTTTGTATGGTTCGTCGGCACTTAATGGTATTATTAATATTCGTACAGGTTATGCCAAAGCTAAACCCGAAACCAAGTTTTCTATTTTTCAGACTTCTTTTATGGCGCCGAGAGATAGAAAAATGCCAAGCAGATTAAATCCAGACTCGATGGTCAATATTACAGATCTTGCATGGTGGAATCAAGATTTGATTACAACAGATGTAAATACAATTATAGGTGATTCAATTTATACTGCTGAAGATACAACTTTCAAACCAAGATATTTTAATGGTCCATTAGGATTTAGAAAACCTATAGAATTGGGGGTTAGTTTTGGGCACAAACAAAAATTTGGAAAATTTGACCTTACCGTTGGTGGGTATGGCTATTTCAGCGACTCTTATCTGGCAGGATCCTATGAACGCAAAATAAGGCTAAACTCAAACATGCGTTATCGTTTTACCGATAGTCTTCATGTAGGTGTGAATATCAATGCAAATTATGGCAAATCGGCTTCTTTCTTTATTTGGGGGAATAATAGTTTTGCAGCAATTGGTCCATTAAGCGATAGCCTTAGTTTTATGACCTTGCCGGGAACAATTACCGAATCGACTATCAATCGTATCAATATTGACCCATATTTAACTGCTTACGACCGCTTTGGCAACAGACACAGACTTCAGACACGTATTTATTATATCAACAATGCCAATGGCAATAATCAGAGCAATTCCTCTACGCTATTCTATGGAGAATACCAATATCAGCGTCAGTTTAAACAATTGGCTGATATTAAATTAGTTGCAGGCGCAGTTGGACAATACTCTCTGGCTCAGGCCGAACTTTTTGGCAATGCAAGCTATGACGTAACCAATGCTGCAGCATATTTACAATTGGAAAAAGGCTTTATCAAAGATGACTTTGGCAACGATAAGCTTATCTTCTCTTTTGGTGCAAGATATGAAATGAACTCAATTTTTAGTCCCGACTCAGTTCTGGTAAGTCCTACTCAACCTAGAGTTTTAAATCCAAATCCTAAATCTGTTGAAGCTAAACCCGTTTTCAGAGCAGGGGTAAATTATGAAATAACGCCCATTACCTTCATTCGTGCATCATGGGGTCAGGGATATCGTTTCCCTACTATTGCCGAAAGGTATATCACTACATTGGTGGGTAGCGGTAGTTCTTCATTGGAAGTACGTGCCAATCCAAAACTTCAGTCAGAAACAGGTTGGTCGGCAGAAATTGGAATCAAGCAGGGTATCATGATTACCCGCAATTGGAAAGGTTTTATCGATATCTCAGGTTTTATGACAGAATACCAGAATATGATGGAATTTACTTTCTGCGGTGGTGATACAACAGAAATTAACAGAATCAATCTTGGCGGCGTAAATAATGGTACCACCCCCATTTTCTTCCAATCGGCAAATATCGGTAATACTAAGGTAATCGGTGGTGAATTTTCACTGATTGGTATGGGTAAAATCGGAGGTGTTGATGTAAACATCCTTTCAGGTTACACCTTTATAGACCCTCGTTTCAAAGAATTTACTGACCAACAAAGACTTTTGACTTCAGATAGCACAAACATTTTAAAATATAGATCAAGACATAATATCAAATTTGACATCGAGGCGTTCTTCCTCAAAAAGAATAATCTTTCGATTGGTCTTTCAGTCAACTATAATAGTAGAATGATTGCCATCGATAAAGTTTTTCAAGACTTAATTTTATCTGACAATGACTTCCCTCTTGGACCTGCCGATGCATTTGGCATTGGACGTTACCGCGCGAATGTAAATGCTGGTCAATATACCAATATCGGCGCCCGTATCGGTTACCGTCATGCCTTTATGAAAGCAGATGGTAAAAATGAAAAATTTGCCATGAAACTTTCTTTGGTTGGTAAAAATCTCTTGAATCAGGAATATACTGTTCGCCCTGCACTTGTAGGTGCGCCATTAAATGTAACTGTTCGTTTGGATGTAGAGTTTTAGACAGACAGTACTTAGGTACTAGGTACAAGTAATAGGTACTTTACAAATAAAATGCAGATTTGGAAATTCCAAATCTGCATTTTTTTGCCTTTACGCAAAGCAATTTGGGACTAATCAAATTATTTCTCTGCTGCAGCTTACTCACGCAAAGATTTACTTTGTGGTGCTCTGTGTAACCCCGAAAGCTTTCGAGGGTCCGTGAACTCTGTGGTTAAGAAACACTTCGAGCGTCCGCACCTGGGCTATTTTCATGCAAAGGCGCAAAGCCACACCAGATCTATATTTACGCAAATAAGCTCAAATACCGCACTTTAGTCTAAAATCCAACAGGGTGAAAAAGGAGAAAAATCCAATGGATTTTGACCGACCCCATCGGGGTCAAATATTGGTAACAGGCACATTAGTGACTGTGCCCCCGACCCCGTCAGGTGGTCGTACACATCTCTGCCGATCCGTTCATTAGCAGCGACATTAAAATACCGTGCTCCTCTGCTATTGTTTTTTCACAAAGGTTAAAACCGTTTGGTCTCGTCAGCATGACGAGACTGACAATCAAAAAAACATCAAAAACTGACGCAGGTCATCCTTCCTTTGGTTTTCCATCATTGAATTGAGGTTCACAGCCGCCTACCTTTGTATCATCAATAATTGAAACGGGAATTAAATATCTGTTGAAAATTAAAATCAAAATTTTTCACAATATATTTTTAGTCAGCTATTTAAGCTTGTTTTGATTGAGAAAATAAAAAAATTTCAAAATTGACTCAGATCATTTTCAACAGGGGTACAGGTCATAAAAATCAGAAAATAGCACTCTTACCTTTGTAACATCAAATAATCAAAACAACAAATTACTCAAAACTCAAAATCACAACATCATGAAAAAGTTATTCATCCTCGCATTCGCAATCACAACTTCTTTACTTTTTGTTCAGTGCAAAAAAACTGAAGTACTTACTGAAGAAATTATCTCGACTGAAAAGTCATTGACAGGCAACGTACTAGAAGGTACTAACTGGGAAGTGCTGACTGTTCTTTCAGTTCCAAAAAATGTAAACATCAGCTTCACTGTGAAGCATCCAAAAATGAATTTCTTCAACGATTATATAGAAATAAAACTTGGAAGAGATATCTGCAGCAAGCACTATTTGTTTGGAACTGACAATATCACAGTTGACTTCGCAAGCTGCGCAATCACAAATCCAAATCATCAAGCTTTGTCTGACCTATTGGAAGGTGATTTCCAGTACATCATCTCTGATAATGGCAATGAAATGATCCTTAAAAACAATTCCGAGACAGAAATTACACTGCGCAGAGTAGCTCAATTGGGTACTACAACTCCGGTTGCTGCTAATCTTCCTTCAAATCTAAACGTACAATAAAATAAATTTAAATTCTAATCTTAATAATTAACATATTACTCAAAAATTTAAAAATCAAACATCATGAAAAAGTTATTCATCCTCTCATTCGCAATCACAACATCACTTCTATTCGTACAGTGCAAAAAAACTGAAACTATAG
>JBILRK010000543.1:0-2532 GCA_044372705.1 Saprospira sp.
GCGTTTGACCTGAATAATTGCTTTAAGCTTGGTTAGGAATGCGCAAAAATAAAAAATTTAAACCAAACTAAGGCAATGGGCAACATTTTAAACCAGGAAATTGGGCTAATTTACAAATGTAAAAGCAGCTGGCAGATTTAATTTAATTTTACCTGCAAGTGTTGGGTTGTCGTTGCTATTTGTGAAATATTCTGTGCTTAGGTCAACGCCATCGAAAAGTTTGGCAATATTGAAATTAATTCCGAATGTATTTGCACCGTTTTCGAGGTCATTGTGGGCGATGAAATCGAAGGCCTGGATATAAGAGTTGCCGCCAATATGGAATTCGGCAGCTGTTTCGGGTATTCCATCTGCATCTGTATCTACCATCGCATCGATTCTTAGAAAAATATAACCATTACCCGCACCGAAGTCCATGGATGGATTTTGGGCGGCAAGCGGATCGGGAGCTGTTCTTGCGGAAAATTCTGCAGCCGACTGATTGTTAGTAGTGGAATCAATACCAAAACTAAATCTTATGTGGTGCAAATGTGCTATGTCTTTGTTAGTAATCAATCCAATTTCTTTAGTGGGGCTTTCAGGAGAGACTAACAGATATTTATTAGCAAAACTTTCGGTTCTAAGTGCATCATCCTCGATGTTAATTCCTGAGATGTACATTTGAGCCAGGCTAAATTTTACGGCAACGCCATTGATAGTATAGACCTGGTTGTAAGCAAAATCGCTGTTGTTTATTTTGTAATTAAAAGCCAGATTGAGACTGATATCCTTGTGTTTTTTGCAGGAGCTATTCAGTAAAATGAAGCTCAGCAAAAGGAAGGCTAGTGTTGATTTTAAGACAATGTTTTTCATGCTTACTGCTTTTTTGTTATTTTTTCGAATATTAAAAACAAGGCTCGAGGTATTTTTCTTAGCTTTTCAATAACTTAGTGTCGGAATTGGATGCTAAACTAAAACAAATTTAGGATAAATTGTTTCAAGATTTTGTTTTCTATAGTTATAAGTAAAACTAATAACGTCTGATTTACTCATTTGGTTAAATAATTTCTGCGAGGTGTACAAATATTTTATAATTATTTCGGTGTTAATTCTACCGCTCTTTTTGGCCTATTGTACCAAATCGGAGGATAGGGAATATGAGCGTGTAAAGAAGTTGTTCAGAAATCTGGGTGATAGTGCCGAGTATGTGGGCATGAATACCTGCTTGAGCTGTCATAAAAATGTGCACGATACTTATAAAGAAACAGGTATGGGCCGCTCTTTCGATTTAGCTCGACCATGGCGAAGCGATGCAAAGTTTGATGAGCACGCCATTGTCTACGATAAGGATTTGGATTATTATTACAAACCTTTCTTTCGTGATTCTATTCTTTATGTGTTAGAATTTAGATTGGAGGGAAAAGATACGGTACACAAGCGAATGGAGCGGATTGATTATATCATTGGCTCAGGTCATCATACCAATTCCCACATGATACATCGAAACGGTTATCTGTTTCAGGCACCGATTACCTTTTACACGCAGGAAGGTAAATGGGATTTGGCTCCGGGTTATGAAAAAGGCGCCAGTAGCCGATTCAATCGAATTATTGCTACGGAATGTCTAACCTGTCACAATCATTTCCCCAAACATGTAAGTGAATCGGAAAACAAATATCTTGAAATGCCACGTGGTATCGAGTGCGAGCGCTGTCATGGTCCTGGCAGTATTCATGCCAAGGAAAAACTCAAAGGAATTATCATTGATACTTCAAAATATGCAGATTATAGTATTACCAATCCCCGACACCTGCCCCGCGATTTACAGATGGATATTTGTCAAAGATGCCATTTGCAGGGCGTTGCGGTATTGAACGAAGGTAAGAGCTTTTTCGATTTTCGTCCCGGCATGCGTCTTTCCGATATCATGCAGGTTTATCTGCCCCGTTTCAGCAATTCACATGAGCGTTTTATCATGGCATCGCAGGCCGACAGGCTAAGGCTAAGTCCTTGTTACTTAAAATCGGACGAACTTTCCTGTATCAGTTGTCACAATCCTCATCACAGCGTCAAATCGAAAGAAAATAACCGTTACAACGAAACCTGTCTGAGCTGTCATCCGAGTTCTAAAAAGAATTTTTGCTCCGCACCGCTAGCCGAAAGAAAAGCAGAAAAGGACAATTGTGTAAAATGCCATATGCGTCGCAGCGGCAGTATAGACATTCCGCACATTACCATCACTGATCACAATATCTGTAAGGAAACTGCCCGAAAAAAGATGACTGCTAAGGAGCAGGATGATATTGCCGCCTTTCTTGGTTTAGAATGTCTCACGAGTACCAAAACTACAGAGCTCGACCTCGCAAAAGGCTATCTTGCACTTTACGATAAGTTTATGAAAGACAAAGCGGTGCTCGACTCGGTAGCTTTTTACTTGAAAAAATCGAAGGCAACGGCAAAAGATAAATTCAAAACACAGGTGCATTATTATTTTGCAGCTGAGCAGTACGCACAAATTGACGATTTGCACAGTACAGTTACTTTGAGCGAATT
>JBILRK010000544.1:0-2530 GCA_044372705.1 Saprospira sp.
CGATTTCTATCGCGGCAACTGGAAAGAAGGTAATTTTCATGGCAAGGGAGCCTATTATGATACGAAAGGCAATGTAATCAAAGGAGATTGGGAATATGGCATTTTTACTGCTAATCCAACTGAAATTTATGCACTTGTTGTTGGCATTGCTGCTTACCAAAATTTCCAAAAGTTGAATTTCAGCAGTAGCGATGCAGAAGCTTTTTACAATCATTTAAAGTCTCCTTCGGGCGCTTTGTTATCGGATGAAAATGTTGAGATTTTATTGGATGAAGAGGCGACAACATTGAAAATAAAAAATAAAATGGCCGACCTGTTCGCGATGGCCGACACCAATGATATGGTAATTTTTTATTTTGCCGGACATGGAATTGATGGTGCTTTCTTGCCTGTCGACTATGATGGCTTTAACAATTATATCGACCATAGATCTGTTATAAATGCCATGCAGGACAGCGAGGCAAAATATAAACTAATCATAGCCGATGCCTGTCACTCGGGCTCTTTTGCTATCAAATTTGATGAATACCGAAAAAATGGCAATCAGTTTCCATTGGCATCTGTAAGAGGGGGAAAATCAATAAATGATCAGTTGAAAGACTTTTACAAAAGCTTCTCGAATACCAAAAAAGGGTTGGCCATAATCAGTTCCTCGGCAGCTGACGAAATTTCTTTGGAGGCAGAAAAACTGAAACAAGGCGTATTCAGTTACTTCTTGATTAAAGGCCTAAAAGGAGAAGCAGATTTCAACAATAACGATATGATTACTGTAAAAGAGTTATTTGAATACATAGCCGAAAAAGTGGATGAATTCACCTTTGGGTATCAAACTCCAAATTTTATGGGTCGCAGCGAGGGGGAAACTAATTTTTCCGATATTCCAATAGGCATCAAAATACAATCAAATAATGTCAGTGATGACAAATAATTTTTTTTTGTAAATTTCAAAAACTCCGAATAAAATGGCTGATTTAAATCCTCATTTCCAAGACATAGTAAACAAAGCTATTGCTTATCAAAATGCGCTGGAAAGCAGTAAACTCAGCATTGAGGAAAATAGAAAAGTTTGGAATGCTCAAACCAATCATCTTATTACAGAAATTTTCCAGGTAATTGCTCAGAATGTACCAAATTTGAATTGGGAAGTCAAGAAAATCGATGGCATGGAAAATTTGGATATCCTGATGCTTGGATTTAAAAACGAATCGAGCGGTATCGTCGGTCAGGTGCAGGGCGTTTTCAAGTTTTTTTCCAAAATAAGTGGCAAACTTATATACTCCCAGGTTTATAATGGCGAGGTGTATGTGTTGATCGACTATCCTCATGTTGAACATCATGTCGAACGACAGACACCTAAATTCCTAGGTAAATTTTTGCCTGCACAAATCACACATGACCTCGTTCTCGATCATATCAATGAGTTCCTTGAGGAAATGCTCAACTGGGAATCTGGCACAAGAAAGCTAATAGGATTTTTCAATGGTTAAATTCAAACTTTACAAAAACAATAATAATTTCGGGTTCTGATGAAGATTGAAAAATTAAATTTTAGCGAAATTCCCCAACTTTCTGCCTTCGACAAAGCATTTCAAGCCGAAGACCCAAGATTGAGGGATTTTCTATCTGAGCTTCCCGAAATTAAATCCTTTGAAAAAGTCATACAAACAAAAGCGGCCAGTTATAAATACAGAGGCCTACTTTGTGATGTCTTAAATATACAGTATCAAGGAATTAAATATTCTGAAAAAACGGCCCAAAACCTGAGCCATCTTCAAAAAGACAACTGCTTTGCAATCACAACTGCACATCAGCCCTCCCTTATGACAGGACCGCTTTATTTTGTTTATAAAATAGCATCTGCCATAAATTTGGTGAATACCTTGAAGCAACACTACCCCAGCTTTTATTTTGTCCCTATTTATTACATGGGCAGTGAGGACCACGACTTTGAGGAGCTAAATCATTTTTATCTATTTGGAAAAAAGTTGGAATGGAATGATTTTCAGGGCGGTGCACTCGGACATTACCATCCCGCTTCACTTGTCGATCTTATTGGGGAACTAAATGAAATACTGGGCCAAAGCCCAAATGCAACTGAGCTTAAAGAGATAATTGCCAATAGCTTAAAAGAGGCAGGCAATTACCAGCAATTTATGTTCAATTTCATTCATAGCCTATTCGATGCCTTTGGACTAATAGTACTTTTACCCGACTCATCGGCTCTTAAAAGCGTTGCTATTGAAATTTTTAAGGATGATTTATTATGTAATAGTTCGCAAATACTGCTCGAGAAAACGGCTGAAGATTTAAAATCAGTTGGATTTTCTAATCAGTCTCATGCTCGGGCAATCAATCTTTTTTATCTATCGGCCGGAAAAAGAGAAAGAATCGAGAAAACAGAAATTACTTATAAAGTCCTCAATAGCGACCTCTCTTTCACCGAGGCTGAAATGCTCAAAGAACTGGATGAACATCCAGAAAGATTCAGCCCCAATGTGATTTTGAGACCCATCTATCAGGAGTTAATTCT
>JBILRK010000029.1:0-9857 GCA_044372705.1 Saprospira sp.
GCATTGGAACGCCGTGTAGATGGCCAAAAAGTGATGGCGGCTTTTAACCTTTATCCGGTTGCACTTGAAGACTTAATTGCAATTTCTGACATGAATGGCACCATGCCGCCAAAGTCCACTTATATTGAACCAAGGATGAGAAATGGTTTTATTGCACAGTTGTATACTTAATTTGATGATTTGATGATTTGATGATTTGAAAATGACCTTATCATGAAAAATTGGTCTATTTATGAAATGAGATGAATTTTTTTACCACAAAGAACACAAAGAGATACACAGAGCAACACAAAGAAATTCACAAAGCAACTATCAGTTTTTAGCAGGTATTGGTCTTGCTACTTGCTACCTGATACTAAGCTGACAATCTGTATTCTGACAATCTGACAATCTAATAAAATGAAATTCGGAACAAAAGTAATCCATGCGGGTATAGAACCCGATCCAGTGACAGGAGCCGTAATGACTCCAATTTATCAGACATCTACTTATGCGCAGGAGTCGCCCGGACAACACAAAGGCTATGCCTATGCACGCGGTCACAACAAAACGCGCAATGTGCTGCAGGCCAATCTGGCTGCACTTGAAAATGCAAGTCATGCCTTTTGCTTTGGCTCTGGTATGGCAGCAACAAGCACGGTGATGCAACTGCTCAATCCCGGCGACGAAGTCATTTCGACCGATGATCTCTACGGAGGTTCTTATCGCGTATTCACCAAGGTGTTTGAACGTTTTGGACTCAAGTACCAATTTGTACCTATGGACAATATGGAAGCATTGGAAAAATGTATCACGCCTGCCACCAAAATGCTTTGGATAGAAACACCTACCAACCCAATGCTCAATATCATAGATATTAAAGCTGTCTGCGAATTGGCAAAAAAACATGGCATCATGGTTTGTGTTGATAATACTTTTGCTTCTCCCTATTTGCAGAATCCTATTGACTTGGGCGCTGATATTGTAGTACACTCTGCCACCAAGTATTTAGGCGGTCACTCCGATTTGGTACATGGTTGTGTGATTGTTAATGACAAAAAACTGGCCGACGATATTTATTTCCTTCAAAATGCCGTTGGAGCAGTGCCTGGTCCACAGGACTGTTTCTTATTGCTGCGAGGTATTAAAACCCTGCACCTGCGTGTGGAGCGTGCTTGCCAAAATGCCAGAAAAGTAGCTGAGTTTTTAAGAAATCACCCAAAGGTGGGTAATATTTACTATCCAGGTTTCGAGTCGCATAAGGGACATGAAATTGCCAAAGCTCAAATGCGCGATTTTGGCGGCATGGTTTCTTTCAGTCTCAAAGATGACAGTTTTGAAGCTGCAGCCAAAGTGATGGAAAATGTCGAGTACTTTACCTGTGCAGAATCATTGGGCGGTGTGGAATCGCTGATTGGTCACCCGGCAACCATGACTCATGCATCTATTCCAAGAGAGCAACGCATAAAAGTAGGCATAACTGATTCATTAATCCGTCTGAGTATTGGCGTTGAAGATTGCGATGATCTGATTGAGGATTTGGAGCGTGCCTTGAATGCTTAATAGTGCTTTAGGGAGTTATTATTCGAACACTACTAAATTAGATAAATAAAAAAAGACCGCGAATTGCGGTCTTTTTTTATGCGCTAAATCAAGTATTAAGATTTATTTCTTAACAAATTTTGCTGAGTTAGTTTTGTTTGACTGAAGGAAAGTTGCACGCAGACTGTAAGAGCCTGACTGTAGTTCAGCAATTCTTAGTGGAACATTATTTTTTCCAATAACAGATTTGTGAATTTCAGTTTTAACAACTCTGCCTAAGATATCCAGGATTTCCACTTTGATATCCTCTACTTTGTCAGTTGTACTGTTAAAGTGGATAATATCTGAGCTTGGATTCGGGTAAACAGAAAAATCAGCTGCAAAAGTATTCTCTATTACCTTTATCTCCGTAAACTCTTCAGTGCCATCTGTATTGATGAGTTTGATACGGTAGTAGTTGAGACCATTCTGCGGATTGTTATCCATAAAATCATAATAATTTGTAACAGTACTATTACCTGCTGCCGCTTTGGTACCGATTTTTTCGAAATTAACACCATCAAGGCTTCTTTCTACCTCAAAACTTTGAGCATTTTCTTGGCTGGCTGTTGCCCAAAGCAAACGATTTGCATTGCCTTGATTCTCTACATTGAAATAAAGCCACTCAACAGGAAGGAAACCACCAGGTAAAAGAACAACTCCACCAGTACCACCAGAGAATCCTGTTATGTTTGAAATTTCAGTGTAAACAAGTCCGTTAGCTGTTGTACCCGGAGCTGTACTTGTCAAGAGCGCAAAGTTAGGATTGTCATCGAAGCTTGGAGCAGTGTAAGTTACATTATTGTTTTTGAACCAGAACCAACCGCTATTACCGGGATTGTATTTATAGTTGTAAGCACAGCTTGGATTGGCTGCCATATATGCTGCAGCAGCATCGATCACATCCTGACGTTCCTGTGGATTGAAATAATATCTCACCTGATATGTTCCAGAAAGCGTTCCAGTATAGCTTACATTCCAGCTTCTTTGCATTTCGAATTGAGCTTCTCCGGGATTGATACCTGAAGCGCAAAGTGCTGTATTTCCGAGATCAGAAAAATAGCTTGAATTGTCACGGATAAGCGCCGTTACTGTTCCTGCTGAAGATAGATTACCTCTTACCGAAAGAATGATATCGTTGCCACTGTAGAAATGGTTCCAACCTGCATTATCTGTACAGTAAGTAGATGAACTGATATTATTGGCAGCATAAACATAATCTCTCAAAGTAATTGAGGTGCTGGCATCGGCAGTAGTATTGCAGGTACCTTCTCTTCTTGCATAAACAGTTGAACTGCTTGCAGGCAAGAAACTGAAGCTATTGCCAAAACCAAGGAAAGTACCTGTGCCGTTAGGACCTGTGTACCAGGCAACCTGAGAACCAGTTCCCGCAGTTCCACCACTAGCCACTAGATTAACTGTTGTATTGGGACAAGTAAGACCAGCTCCGCTAAGTGTAGGTTCCGTAGAGGCTGTATTTAAATTTACGCTAACACTTGCGCAAGCTGTTGTGTTACATGATGAATTGTAACGTACGAAATAAGTAGTATTTGCAGTTGGAGAAACTGTAATCGAATTTCCGGTTCCGATAACAGCACTTCCGCAAGAGCCTTCAAACCATTGTGGCGTGCCGTTTGTACCTGCTGAGCCTCCCTGTAGTGTAAGGGTTGTATTCTGTCCACCGCAGATTGTTGAGGTTCCACTAATGGAAGTAGGTGCTGTTGCTGGGGTATGTAAAGGTGTTCCTGAAATGTTAAGTGTATAATTTGTTTCCCAAGCCGGATCAATGAGAATTGGGTAATAATAAGTACCGGCCGGAACATTATTCCAATAGAGTCTTATGTTTCCATCAGGGCAGGATGTAAAATCCCAGTTTGCGGCACCCGTAAATGTTGCAAATGAACAATCAGGGGAAATATTAAGGTATGCATTGTTATGTACAGGTGTAGAGCCACAAAAGTCTATGGCAATGTTCATTCCACCACATGGTACTGTAAAGGCAACCCAGACATCTTTGTATGTTCCCAAATTTGGCGTCGAGCCACAGCCTGTTCCCACATGCGTTTGATTATTATTCGTGCCAAGATTGAGGATAGGTGCATTAGCACACAAATCATTTGGAGGAGTTGGACAAGGGTTTGTACAAGTCAATGCAAGTGAAAATGCTTGGTTAGATGCATAACCATGAACCAAAATATAATAATTTTGTCCTACAACCGAGGTCCAGCTAAATGAAGCAGATGTAGTAGCACAAGCAGGTCCTAGATCATCAACTCCACCTACACAAGTAAGCGCAGAACAGTTCGTGCCGTTGAATACAGAGATTTTGCTATCCCAGACAGTTCCACAAAGTGAAGCTGTCATTACTTGTCCATTACCTGGTACAACATACCAAACACCTGGCATAGTTTGATTCGTGCCGCAGGTCAAATTTTCACCTGTACCCGCATTGTTGGCACCAACGGTAGTACCGTTTAAAGTTTGACCGCAAGAGATAGCAGTAGCATTGCAGACCAAATCATTAGCGGGTGCAGCAGAAGGACATACCAAATTGAATGTTGTATTAATTGTTGAAGTTACTTCAGGGTCTAATAATATATAATAGGTAGTACCTGCAGTAAATGTCATTGGTGCAACTGCAGCATAAGTCCCCGTGAGAGAGATATCGTCAATACAGTTCCAACCAGTAGCATTACAGCCGCCACTTGCCGGTTTCCAAAAGAAATCGACATAACCTCCGGTGATTGCACTAACGTTTAATTGATAGGTTCCAGTTGTAGGTGCAGTAAATTGAAAAAGTCTTTCCTGACCGGGCGTATTAAAAAAACAGGAAGTAATATTCCAGCCTGCACCAGTGCCAGTCATTGTAGCTGTTGCAGATGTTCCGCAACCAGCAATAGTTGGGATAGTAGTACAAGGATTGTATGGAGGAGGAGCTGCACCTACACAACATACTCTTCTGGTATGATTTGTTGTATTAGAATTACATGCAGATGATAAGTGTGTGTAAAATCGTACAGTTCCAGTAATTGTCGCAACCCAGGTTATTCCAGCAGTTCCACCCACACCAAATGCAAACGCTGTTGTTCCAGTTGAGTTTGAAATAGTGATAAAATGTGTTGTAATACTACTTCTAAAAGTATAGGTATTGCCAGCTACTACGTTTACAACAGAGTACTCGCCTGTCCATGCTCCGGTTGTTATATTTTGGTTAGTACAAGTACCAGCACATGTGGGTGTAAATGCGGCTGTTGGCCATTGTCCATTGGGCGCAGCAAGACATTGTGCCACTACGTTTTCAACTGTAAAAAGTTGTAGAAGTAATGCAAAAAGTATGTATATGTTTTTCATAATCTCCTGATTTTAAATTGTGATGAGCTTATTGCCCTAAATATTTAATAGCAATGTTCATAAGTTCTATGAAGGCTTTCGTTTCTTCCTTATCACCCTGGCGAATTGGCATTGAACGACGGTCGCCAAATAATAATTGTTTCAATTCTATACTGGGACAAAGCACAGCTGCTTTTTCGACAATTGAAGATGCAATACCTTCTCTGAATCTTTGTTCTTTTTCTGGATTTTCAATCAATGCACGAAGTTCATTCAATAAAATATTAGCCTTTCGGTTTAATTCAGTAACTTCATGCGAAATTGAACGATCTAGAACCGTAGTTGTAGGTGATATTTCCTGAGCGAATAAATTATGCGGTACAAGCAAGACAAACATGCTTACCACAAGCAAAAATTTGAAGTTTGTGTAAAAAATCATCTTCATAATTAAGTAGGTTTTGATGTTAATAAAATAATAACTTCCTATAAAAAATCTTATTTCGAGTTACGCAATAGTTTATATTGAGTTCATAAAACAAGAAAATACAAAACAGAGAATAAAAGCCTTAAAATGCAAATATAATATTGAAAAATTTATATTTCAAAATATTCTTATCACATTTTGATGTGATTATTGAAAATTAATTAACGAAAAAGCAATTTTATTTTAACAACAGTTGATAATATGACATTTTGGGAGCAAAAAAGTCTCCCAGGGCGATACTTTTCGGAATATCGTCATTAGATCATACTAAGGATTTGTGAGCAGTACCTCTATTTAAAAAACAGCTTTGGGAAAGCTATGACAGGGAACTGAGTACTTTTTCGAGCTCGATTTGAATTTGCTTTGTAATCAGCTGTAAATTATCTACTGCCGTTTTACATTTTTCTAAATCGCTTTTTGAATGTATGTCGAAATAATTGAGGAGAAAAATATCTTCTTCGAGTTTTTTTACGCCAAATTGGATATAGGTTGCCTTTATTTTGTGGGCGAGGGCCTTTGTTTTTTCATAATCGGCCGCTTCGAAGGCGTTCTTTATTTCCTGAGCAGTCTCGGGAATCTGATCGAGGAACATGCCGATAATCTTAATCATAAATTCATTGGACCCTGCGCTGAGTTTTATCAGCATCTCCAAATCGTACAATTTATCCTTGGCAGCCTGCTCTTTGGGAGCGGCAACTAGCTTTCTGCCTATATTTAAATTTTTTGACAATACATCGAGGAGGTGTATTTCATTGAATGGTTTTAAGACATAATCATTCATGCCTAATTCAAAACAACGGTCAATTTCGGTTTTTACGGCATTTGCTGTAAGCGCAACAATTGGCACTTTCAATTCCAGATTTTTTCTCAGATATTCGGTGGCAGCAAAACCATCCATTTGGGGCATTTGCAAATCCATAAAAATAAGATCTACCTTATTTATTTCGGGATGATTGATGGCTTCGAGACCATTTTTTGCCTCGAAAATAGTCAATCCATGATAGGAAAGCACCGTTCTTGCAACTAAAAGATTGATATCATTGTCTTCAACTATGAGGATTTTCTTACTGTTCAATTTATTGTTGAATCTTTTTTCCTCATCGCCAAGTTTAATTTTTTGCAGATTTTTTTCAAATGGGAGACGGATAGAGAAAGTAGTACCCTCATTTTTTTGACTACTGACCATTATATTACCCCCCATCAGATGAATGAGTTTTTTTGTAATTGCCATACCCAAGCCTGTTCCACCATATTTTCGACCTAATGAGGCATCTTCCTGACTGAATTTATCAAAAATTCTATTTAGGAATTCATCGCTCATGCCTATACCGGTATCAATAATTTTAATTTCGAGCTCCTGTTTGTTTTCACTATCCGAAACAGGCATTGCTGTTAATGTAACAGAACCTTTCTCCGTAAATTTGAGTGAATTGCTTAAGAGATTGAGGATCACCTGTCTCAGACTAGTCTCATCACCTATAAGTAGCTCGTAAATATTTGGAGAAATATCAAAAATCAGCTCCAGCGCTTTCTCCGATGCTAAATTGTGCAAAATAGAGTCAAGCTGTTTTATTAGATGTCTGAAACTGAAAGTCGTAAGATTTACCTGAAACTCCCCTGCTGATATTTTTGTAAAGTCGAGAATGTTATTGATGAGTGAATGCAAATGATCGCCCGAACGCGCAATATGTCCTACCAATTTCTGGTCATCTGGATTCAAATTGCTCTTTTTCAATATTTTTGAAAGTCCGGTGATAGCATGTAGTGGCGTTCTAATCTCGTGGCTCATATTGGCAATAAACTCCTCTTTGGCCTTATCCGATGCTTCGGCTCTGAATTTTGCTTCTTTTAGTTCTTTTTCATTTTCTTTTAGCTCAGTAATATTATTAAAATAAAAGTTCACTTGAGCATTATTTTCCAAAAGCATACAATCTACACTGTAATAGCTTGCTGGATGTTGAAAAATTTCGAAGTGCAGTTTATTGTTTTCTTTTGTAAGCTCCGATGAAATCTTTTGAAGAAATACTGCTTTTTCATAGCTTTTACCCTCCCATTCTATTTCGCTGATATTTTCTGCAGGAGCATTTTCAAGTATGATATTCCCATTCAAATCGGTCCTTATGACCGGATTGGGGTTCAATATCGGAAAAAGGGCCATACTCTTTATGAGTTCTGTTTTTTCCTCACGGTCCAATGCATTCTGAATCGCATTGACATAGGTTTTGAGAATAGATACCTCAGCCTCGGTCCATTCTCTTTCGTAGGTACAGGCATCAAATCCCACAAATCCCCAAAAGAAATCTTTCCTAAAAACAGGAATAATAACGATAGATAGAATACCTTGAGATGCCAGTATCTGCCTCAATTCACTTGTTTCACTCAGATTCTTTATCAAGGAAACAAAGGGAGTTTTTTGTTGCAGCGTAGGTAAAAAATCTTCGAAAACATCTACCGGTACATCCTGCAATTCAGGATTGTCTATCTGAGGTTCGGCCACCCCTGAATTCCATTCAAAACGCTGTGAGGTGAGATTTCCCAACTCGGGGTCCAATCTGTTAGTAAACAAGTATGATCTGTCGGCGCCCACAGCTGTACCCAAAACGTCTAATGATTCAGATATGGCCTCCAAAATATCATTACCAATTAATAATATATTTGTAGCATTGGAAATAGCCAATAGCATTTTTTCTCTGCGCAATACCTCTGCTTCAGCCTTTTTTCGCTCACTGATATCTCTCGATACGGCTATGATAAACTCTTTACCATCAACATTTTTGATATTTACTGTAATTTCAACAGGCGTTTTTTCTTTTGTTTTTAAGTTATAGTTGAAGCTCTCAATTGAGAACTTATCAACACCACGAAGTTGCTGGACATGACTTTCCCAATCAGCAGCTGTTTTAAAATAAGGTTCAAATTCCCATACAAAATGATTTTGTGCATCCTCTGGGGCAATTCCCAATCTCGTTGCTGCAGCATCATTTATGTAAAATAACCTTCCATTGATTAGCGAAACCTGTACTGCATCCTGGGTAATATGTATAAAATTTTTGAAGAGATTGAGGTCTTTAACCAAGGCTGCTGTTTGCTCCTCGGCCAATTCTCTGAGCCTTATATTCTTGGCGAATGAAAGCGATTTACCCAAATTATCGGTAATCGGAAGGAATTCTTTGGTAATGATGGGCGAGAATTCTTTACGGCGTAAAATATATAAAAGTCCGTAATTATCTAACTTGAAAAAATAGTGATATTCATTTTCTGTGTT
The DNA here is from genome assembly GCA_044372705.1 of Saprospira sp. GTDB lineage: Bacteria > Bacteroidota > Bacteroidia > Chitinophagales > Saprospiraceae > Saprospira. Next base: position 8,640 of record JBILRK010000029.1, read on the forward strand.
CTCACTATACATTTTGTTTGTTTCGATATCCGATTGTATACTTTTTTTGAGTATGGCTTCAACGTTGGACATATCTTCGAACCTATTTGGTAGAAATGCTTTAACCAGATAGTTTTCAGACTCTTTTTGAAAAATACCAATAGCGAAACAATCAAGTTTGCGAAGATATAGTCGCAGCGTTTTTTCAAAGATTTTCTCCTCCACAGTTTCGCCAGAAACTGCGAGCAAAAGTTCTAAGAAAACACTTGATGTTATATTTTCGCTGTTTGGCATCAGAAAAGCTTATAGTTGTGAGACAACAACCGTTTTGTTGTAAATTTCGAGGTAAGCATTTCCGGAATTGGCTATTTCCCCGATGGCTAGAAATCCATTGAGCGGAGTAGAAGAAATTGCCTTCAATTCCTTACCAAAATTTTCTTCCAAAAACAACACCCTTGAAATGCAATCGATACATAATAGTCCTTCCAAATTATTTAAACCTGCAGAAATAGCTGCTTCGGCCGCACCCTTTAAAAGATTGGCTTCATTTCCATTCAGCAGATAAACCAATTCGCCGGTAGGAATTTTATCGACAATTGTGATAGTGTTGCCATTGCTGAAAATAGGATCTCTAACCACAAATTCCGAATCGATTTTTGCCATACCAAATGGGTAAGACTTTGCAATGGAAAAGAAATTATCGACGGTAATTGTCTGGCCCGAATGCGCTTGAATGAGCTCTTTGTAAACACTGAAAGCCGGTTTCCAATCGATGCTCAATACCTCATTGCCATTTGCTTCGGTAATTTTAAGCGCTGTGGAAATTTCCTTCCAGCCATGTGCACAGCCTACAGGCAAGCTTTTACCGATTTGGGCAAAAACAGCTGTGTTGGCACTTACTCCCTGATTTGTTATCACTACAGGTTTCGATATCATTTCCAATGAACCACATCCACCGCCAAGATAATTGACACTATTGCCATAAACATCGTAGAGGCTTTGCATAAACTCATCTTTGCAAGGTGCAAATGCATCGGTAAAAACCAGCAATGTCTGAATATCAGAATTTACCGATTCGGATGCTTCACTGACAAAATTGTAAATCGAATCCGATTCAGTCAAGTCGGCCAAATGAAGACTCATTTCATAATCCAATCCTATAAAAATTGCCCCTTCATCTTTTTTTTCACTATTGTGAATAATACCTGGAAAAACACCCCCTGCAATTGTTTTAGACGT
>JBILRK010000030.1:0-9848 GCA_044372705.1 Saprospira sp.
CTTTGTTCAATATAATGGCTGAAGCGGATGAATATATGGCCTGACTGAAATATTTTTCATTGTCGACAAAAATAACACTGCCTCTGCAAACTTTATGAATTTCGTTTAGATGTGAGATGCGTACCTGTGGATCGCCTATAATTGTGGCACCTATAATTTCGGCAATTTCTGCTACTGTCAGTGCGGTGTGCAATTTCATGTTTATTTAAAAGGATCTTTTTATCTGTGCAGAAAGCGGATAGGGATGTACTTATTTTCCAGCTTAAAAGTTTAAGCATTGGAAAAATTCAGGCGCAAAGATATAAAAAACACATCATTATCATGTAATTAGAATTAAAAAATAAGGCAGTTCAAAAAAATCTAAATTCATTGCCCAAAAGTTTGTAATTTTGTACTTTAGTAAGCCACATCCAAATCGTTTATATATTTTTAAGGCTTACAGTTTATTTGTAAGCAGATTCATAAAACCCCATTTCAAAAAATTTTAGCAACTTAAATAAATGGAAAGTTTAAACGGAAATTATAAATTTAAACACCTTAAAGTGTTTGGATCTGTGGAGAACCTTTACGAAAATGAAAAAAAATATCGCAAGGTATTCGATGAGCAGGAATGTCGTTACATATATAGTGACCTTACTATCTTTAATAAACTTTTTGACGAAAAAGACTGGGAAATAGATGCAAAACTTATTTGTAAAAATTTGAACAGCGACGCTATAGTTTGTGAATTAAAGAAGAAATTTACCGTAAAAAAAGAGGAAAATATGTTCCATGTCCGCGAGGGATGGGGCACTCCAAACCCAGGATGGTGGAAAGCTGGCAAATATCTGTGGGAGGCTTATATTGGCGATACATTGGTGGGTTCAACCAATTTTTATATTACGAATGGTGGAATAGTATCTGAGATTTCGAATCCATATGTAGCTATAAAACAAGTAAAACTTTTTGAAAGCGATAATAATGGTATGGCTTTGGCAAATAGGGTTTACCTCAAAACCTTTTCACAGACCAAAACCCGTTATATCAACATCGAAATGGTCATTGATATTTTGAAAGAGGCCGATAGTTTGCCCCTTGAATTTCAATTTAACTTTTACAACGACGCCGGGCAACATAAGGCGTATATGGAATATTTTTATGAACTAACAGATAAGAGAAAAAGTCTAACCTTTGATACAGGTTTTGGTTCCAATGCCGGCGGGTATTGGTTCGAAGATAAATATACACTAGAAATCATTTTTATGGATCAACTCATAGGAGTTGTTCCTTTTACGGTTGGACCCGAAAATGAGGCACTTGTTGGCGATATGACATTTGGCATAAATAGCAGAAATACAAATGTAGGGGCAGTCATAGAAAATGGGGCAGAACAGGGGAGTATGAGTTTTGACGAGGCAACAGCTGAACTTAAAGCCTTGATAGGACTTAGTACTGTTAAAGAACAAATCGACGAATTGGCGACCTACCTCAAGTTTATCCAATTCAGAAAAGAAAAGGGTTTCAAGGAAAATTCAGACTTTAATCTGCATACCGTATTTATGGGCAATCCCGGTACTGGAAAAACTACCGTGGCAAAGCTATTGGGACAGATTTATCATTCGCTTGGTTTGCTTTCAAAAGGACATGTACACGAGGTGGGAAGGGTTGATTTAATTGGCGAATACATCGGACAAACAGCCCCTAAAGTACAAAAAGCAATAGAAAAGGCCCGTGGTGGTATTTTATTTGTCGATGAGGCCTATGCCTTATCTGACCGTGGCGATGATGGCAAAGATTTTGGAAAAGAAGCCATCGAAGTCTTTATCAAAGAAATGTCTGACGGAAAAGGAGATATCGCAATTGTTTTTGCAGGTTATCCAAAAGAGATGAATTCTTTTATTAACAAAAATCCGGGTATGAAATCCCGTATCCAAAGCATTATTAATTTTCCGGATTATACTCCTGAGGAATTGACAGAAATTGCCAAATACGCTTCTGATAAGAGAGATATTAAGCTTAATGAACCAGCTTGGGAATTTCTGAACAGAAAAATATATGAATCTTATAGAACCAGAGATGATCATTTTGGCAATGGTCGTTTTATAAATGGTGTCGTTGAGGAATGTAAACAGAATATGGCGCTGAGATTGATGAAAATGGGCGCGGAAGAAATGTCGAAACTAGATGAAATAGCGCTTTCTACCGTTACGCTCGAAGATATTGAAAAGTCATTTGGTATCAGCAACAAATCCAATGTGTTTATCCCAATTGATGTCCCACTTTATAATGAAGCACTCAACGAATTGCGTAGTTTGGTTGGTTTGGATGAGATAAAGCGCGATGTGGACGAAATGGCCAAATTGGTTCGCTATTATACCGAGATTGGACGTGATGTAAAAAAAGCCTTTTCATTACACACTGTTTTTGTCGGTAATCCGGGAACCGGTAAGACCACTGTTGCCCGTATTATGGTAAAAATTTACAAAGCCCTGGGTGTTTTGGAACGCGGACAACTCGTTGAAACCGACCGCAAGGGCCTTGTTGCAGGTTTCACCGGACAAACAGCTATTAAAACAGATGAAATGATTCAGGCAGCAATGGGAGGCGGCCTATTTATAGACGAGGCTTATGCGCTTACCGAAGGCGGACATGGTGATTTTGGACGAGAGGCTGTAGATACGCTGCTCAAGAGAATGGAAGATCATCGTGGCCAGTTTATGGTTATCGTTGCCGGTTATCCCGAAGAAATGCGCAAATTTTTAGAAAGCAACCCTGGTCTGATGTCCCGCTTCGACCGTACCCTGAAATTTACAGATTATAGCGCTGATCAGCTTTATGAAATTGCAGAGGATATGTTCCAGGCTAATGACCTGTACTTGAACGAAGATTCCGTAAAACTGGTACGTGCGCATATCGAAAGCCTTTTAGCGCACAAGCATAAGTACTTTGGCAATGCTAGAACCATCCGAAAAATTGTGGAGGAAGTGGTGAGACGTCAAAACCTTCGTTTAGCAAATATTCTGCCATCAGAACGGACTCACGATATGGTTAAAACTATCAATGCAGATGATGTCAAAGATTTTCATCTGATTGAACAGGAAGATAGTAATGAAAAACGCACTAGTATAGGTTTTAAACGTTGATGGAATCTTCCTTATTAAAAGCAAACCTCCCTTAGAAAAGTCTAAGGGAGGTTTAATATTTTTAAAGAAGCCCAAGCAGGCTTAATACTTCATCATCGGCGGGCTGTTTCATAGGAGCCACAGATCCAAGTAAATAACCATTTTCATCGAAAATATATTTTTGAAAATTCCACTTTACTTCAGAATCTTCTTTGCCATTTTCAGAAGCCTGTGTGGCAAATTGATAAAGCGGATGCATGTCGTCGCCTTTGACCGATATTTTAGCAGTCATTGGAAAACTTATGCCGTAATTCAAACTGCAAAACGATGCAATCTGCGCTTCGTTGCCAGGTTCCTGAGCGCCAAAATTGTTAGCCGGACAGCCAACTACTACAACGCGGTCACCATACTCCTCATACAAATCTTGTAGCTGTCGATATTGAGGCGTAAGCCCACATTCTGATGCTACATTTACAAGGAGGATTTTTTTTCCTTTAAAATCGGCAAAGTTTAGCATGCCACCCTTCAGGCCCGGCATTTGAAAATCGTGAATACTTTTCATTGTTAAGTTTTTGAGATAATCATATATCTATATAAACATGAGTTATAAGATAATGTTCCCGGAAGAAAGGCACAAAAAAAGCCGACCCTTTTGGGACCGGCTTTGTATGGTAGAATATAAATTCTAGTAACGGTAGTACTCGGGTTTGAATGGACCTTTCTTGTCAACACCGATATACTCGGCCTGTTTAGTTGACAATTCTTCCAATTCTACGCCGATTTTTGAAAGGTGCAAACGTGCAACTTCTTCATCAAGATGTTTAGGTAGCATGTAAACTTCGTTTTTGTAAGTACCGGCATTGCGGTTATTCCAAAGTTCTAGCTGAGCCAAAGTCTGATTTGTGAAAGAGTTTGACATTACAAAAGAAGGGTGGCCTGTAGCACAGCCAAGGTTTACAAGACGACCTTCGGCAAGGATAATAATATCTTTACCATCAACATTGTACATGTCTACCTGTGGTTTGATAACATCTTTGGTATGACCATAGTTTTTATTCAACCAAGACATATCAATTTCATTGTCGAAGTGACCGATGTTACAAACGATGGTTTTGTCTCTCATCATTTTGAAATGTTCTGCACTGATGATATCGCAGTTTCCAGTAGCGGTAATGATGATATCGGCACGTGGAATTGCATTGCTGAGTTTCTTAACCTCATAACCGTCCATAGCAGCCTGAAGGGCGCAGATTGGGTCTATTTCGGTAACGATAACACGGCAACCAGCACCACTAAGAGAAGCTGCAGTACCTTTTCCAACGTCGCCATAACCACAAACAACAGCAACTTTACCGGCCATCATAATATCGGTAGAGCGACGAATGGCATCAACTGCCGATTCTTTACAACCATATTTATTGTCGAATTTCGATTTGGTAACCGAGTCGTTTACATTGATAGCAGGCATTGGCAGGGTACCTTTTTTCACGCGCTCGTACAAGCGGTGTACACCTGTTGTAGTTTCCTCAGAAATACCGAAAACGCCCTTTGCCATTTCAGGATATTTATCCAAAACAACATTGGTAAGGTCGCCACCATCATCGAGGATCATATTCATAGACTGACCTTCGCTGAAAGCGTAAAGTGTTTGTTCAATACACCACTCATATTCTTCTTCTGTCATGCCTTTCCAAGCATAAACAGGAATACCAGCAGCAGCAATCGCAGCAGCGGCATGATCCTGAGTAGAGAAAATATTGCAAGAAGACCAGGTAACTTCAGCACCTAATTCTGCAAGCGTTTCGATAAGAACGGCAGTTTGAATGGTCATGTGAAGACATCCGGCAATGCGGGCACCTTTCAATGGTTTTTCTTTTCCGTATTTCTCGCGAAGCGCCATCAGACCTGGCATTTCAGCTTCAGCAAGTGTAATTTCTTTACGACCCCATTCGGCCAATGAAATGTCTTTAACTTTGTAGTTCAATTTTTTAACTGTCTCCATCTCGTTTTTGACTTTGATTGTTATGATAATTTTTGCAAAGGTATAAATTAAAGTATCAATTTCAAAGTTTTATGCTTATCATTGAGCATTGAACATGGAGTATTTTTCATTGAGCATTGAACATGGAGTATTTTTCATTGAGTGTTGAACCTTTTTCATTGAGCATTGAGTATTGAGCATTTATAATCTTACATATAAAATTTCCTGAAATCAAAGGATGATAAAACTAAACAATATAAAAAAGGCCTATAACATGGGCAATAATCGCCTCGAAGTATTGAAAGGGATTGATATAGAAATAGAAAAAGGCGAATTTGTATCAATTATGGGCTCTTCAGGATCTGGCAAATCTACCTTATTGAATATTTTGGGCATATTGGATACTTATGACAGCGGAGAATATATGCTTGACAATGTATTGATTAAAAATCTTAACCAAACAAAAGCAGCGCAGTACCGGAATCTCTTTTTGGGTTTTGTATTTCAACAATTCAATCTTTTGCCATTTAAAACAGCTGCCGAGAATGTAGCATTACCGCTTTATTATCAGAAGGTTGGCAGAAAAGAAAGGTTGGATAAATCTATTGAATTTCTAGACAAAGTGGGGCTAAAAGATTGGGCAAATCATTTGCCTTCCGAAATGTCGGGTGGTCAACAACAAAGGGTTGCAATTGCAAGAGCATTAATTTCAAATCCAAAGCTTATACTGGCTGACGAACCTACAGGAGCACTCGATTCACAAACCTCGCAGGGAGTTATGGATCTTTTTAAAGCCTTACACCAAGAAGGGTTGACCCTCGTGATTGTTACCCATGAAAATGAGGTTGCAGAACAGACAGAACGAACAATAAGGCTAAAAGATGGCCTAATCCTTGACGATGGAAAATAAAAAATCCGAGCTTCTGCCCGGATTTTATTATATTAATCTTTAGATTCTCTCACTTCTTTTATGTAATGATCAATTGCTTCGGCCATTGAGCTGAGGTGTGGATTATTGGGATCTGGCACACGAACATCCAGTTGAAGATTTTTATCCAAAACGGCCTGTGCGGTTGATTCTCCATAGGCTGCTATTCTAGTGAAATTTTGGTTAAAATTAGGGAAATTCTCGTACAATGAATCGATGCTTATTGGACTGAAAAACACCAGAATATCGTAGAAAACATTTTCAAGGTCTGATAAATCACAGCTTACTGACAGGTACATCACAGCTTCTGAAAAATTGAATTCATTCTCTTCCAAAAAACTGACATAGGCCTGTTTGCCAAGATTTGAGCAGGGAAGCAGAAATTTTTCCTTCTTTTTGTGCTTAATCAGGTGAGGCTTCAGGTCTTGCAAAGAACGTGTTCCAAAAAAGACCTTTCTTTTGCGGTAAGTGGTATGTTTTTGGAGGTAAAGTGCAATTGCTTCGGTTATACAAAAGTACTTCAAGTCGGCCGGCACCTTGTATCGCATTTCTTCGCACATCCTAAAATAGTGATCAACGGCACTTTTGCTGGTAAAAATAACAGCACTATGTTCTTCGAGATTTACTTTTTGTTTTCGAAAGTCTTTTGCTGAAACTGCCTGTACTTCGGTAAAAGGCCTGTAATCTATTTTTACTCCATACTTTTCAACCAACTTATCGTAAGGTGCCTGATTATTTGGAGTAGTAAGTTGGGTTACCAAAATACTCGAAACGGGACGAAATCTATCTTTCTTTTTTGCCGATTGCATGCTCAGCTAATTTTAATTAAATAACAGATAATAACTTAAGAAGAATCAAGATAGGCGCTAATTCTACCGCGCAAAGGTAAATAAAAAAATGAAATTTATTTTCCAGAATTATTTCGGCAGATGCAATAGCCATTCTGAAATAGCTATAAGTCAGACCGGCCGAAAAAACCAAAATGCCCGCATAGAATGCAAAATACTTAATAGTTTCGGGAGAATAAGTCAATAAAAATAAAAGCGGTGTAGTAGTTAAAGCCAATATTTTATAAGCATTGGATAAAATAAAATTATAATATGCCAACTGTTGTTTCAATGGGAAAATTAGTCCTATCAATCTGAATTGTAAATTTTTAATTTGAGTAAATGCAGTAACACCAAGTAGTGAAAAAATCAGGGCCGCGATGCTCCAACTATATTCCATTCCAAGGTTATGCATGTAGAATCTTGTACCTATAAATACAAAATGTCCGGCAGATAAGATAAATAGACTTTCAGATAATATATGATATGGTGTTAAAATAATTTTCTGATCTCGGTGTTGTTGTAAGGCTGCAGTATTACTCATGAAAGCATTTATGGCCTTTTTATTGTCTCCTTTGAAAACAACAGTCTGATAAGCAAATAAACTGAGTAAACCCAATAAGCTAAAAAGCAACCAATATGGAGGAACAATCTCTGGTTTTTTGTTAGTAATTGTTTTCTTTGAAAGCTGCTCGTATTCGAAAAGGGAACTTAAAAATACATTCAAACCCTCTGATGTTTTCTTTTTAGTATTTCTTTTGAAATTAGAACCGGCTCTTGGCAGATTAAATGGATTATTTAAATCCTCCAGGTCAAATGGGTTGTTTATCGAATAACTGCGATCGATTTCTTTTGCCAGGTAAAACGAAGCGTTGACATCGAAATATTTTCTAACTTCGAATTTTTCGAAATCTGCATCCTGTTTTATTTCCCGGCTTTTTGGTTTGTAATTATATTGCTGAGCAACTGTAGCTACTTTTAATTCAGTAGATTGAGATAACTCTTCGGCCAACATTTTATTCTCTTCCCCGTTTTGTGCCATTAGCAGAAAAAAGGAGAAAGTGTTTAGCACTAAAAGCAAAATACTTTTAATGTAAAATTGTCTTAAATAAGAGTTTGATAGTAGGTCAGTCGAGAACAAGGTCAGTCCAAATTTTGTGCAAAAATACAAAAATGCATTGGTTATTAATGCATTTATAGAGAGGCTTTTTTAAAACATAACAAAGGACTTTCATTTTGAAGAAAAATTAGGTTCTGATACTACCTATTCCTCCGTCCAGATGAAGAATTTGTCCTGTCATCCAGGCCGACTTATCGGTCAAAAGGAAGCTTGCCAAATTTGCGATATCTTCTGGCCTACCTATTTTTTTTAATGGATGTCGCTGAGCATTTGCTTCTTTCTTTTCGGCACTATTGAGCAGATTTGCGGCAAGCGCTGTGTCTGTTAACGAAGGTGCAATGCAATTAACCCTTATTTTTGGTGCAAATTCGGCAGCCAAAGACCTGCAAAGACCTTCAATGGCACCTTTTGATGCTGCAACCTGACTATGAAAACCTAGGCCCAACTGAACAGCAACGGTAGAAAACAGCACAATAGAGGCGTTATCAGATTTTTTAAGCATTGGTAGGGCCGCTTGTATAGTTTTTATTGCACCTAAGACCTGCAATTGATAATCAGCGGCAAAATCTTCAGGTTTTATTCTGCCAAATGGTCTCAAGCTGATTGAACCCGGGCAATAGATCAAGGCATCAAGCTGCTCGGGCAGGAATCCAAAATCAGGATTATCTGCAAGAATATTCAAATGATGATAGCTTATATTCTGCTTATTTTGACATTCCTGACTGTTGAAAGTGCCGTAAATCAGATGTCCTTCTTCTGCTAGTTGTAATGCTGTCTGCAGCCCAATACCAGAAGACGCGCCTACTATTAAAATGTTCTTTTGCATTGCTTGAGTTTATTTACTAATGGAAACAAAAGCGGCTTCCAAAAGTTTATAATAGGCAATATGACATAAAAAAAGCGTAGCCATAAAAATGGCTACGCTTAATATATAGGTGTTTGGTATTGCTTATTTTATTTTGATCAATTCTTTTACACTGTTGAAATCATCGGAAGATACCTGAATGTAATAAACAGCAGCTGGCCATTCAGAAGAAGGAATTGAAATTTGATTGATTCCTGTTTGAACCTGAACATTCTGGCTGTAAACCATTTGACCGATTGCATCGAAAACACGTATGTTTGTCTTACGTCCACGTAGAGAAGTAATTTCGACAGTAGCATTGCCAAAGTTTACAGGATTTGGATAGACATTAACTGTTTCTCCTGCATTGTCTCTTGTGATTCTGGCAACTACAGTATGCGTGTATTCAAAACTTCCGTCATTGTCAACAGTTTTGATACGGTAGTAGTAGTCTTGATTTGGCAATACATTGTTATCAGCAATAGCATAACTTGTTTGACCTTGTGTATTACCTGCAGCTGTTTGAGTTGTCAGATACTCAAAGTTCATATTATTTGTGCTACGCTCAATCTCGAAGTGTGATACATTGTCTTCGTCTTCAGTAGTCCAACCAACTTCGATGAAACGATTTTCGATTGGAGTAGCATACAAGTCAATGAGTTTGGTGTTAAGGAATACGGTTGCACTATTAGCAGCAAACTCAGAAAAACCATTATAGCCTGAACGCTCAAGACCAACCCAAGTAGGACCACATTGATTGGGAGTACCTAAAAGTTGATTGTCTTTTGAAATAACCCATATGGTATTGGTTGGGAAAGTATGATCCTGTGGCCACATTTTAACGGTATATGTACCAGCGCCAGGAGTGCCTAAGGCTTTACCGATGTCTTCGAATTTCCATTTTCCGTGATCTGCACCACCATAGTAGTTGACTACCCAACCGCTACATTCAGTAGGCGCACCAAGGTTATTAGCCTCGGCCGATTGAAAAAATCCTTCCACTACATCGTAGTTATTGGCCTGAAAATCGAGGTGAATGTATTGCAT
>JBILRK010000545.1:0-2525 GCA_044372705.1 Saprospira sp.
CTGCTTTGCGGCTACATCAGCATTCTGTAAATAAGCAATCATAACAGTTCTATCACAGCTTTCCAGATAAAAACAATGCACCTTTCCAACATTTTTGATGCCCAAAAGATTTACATCAAAATTTGCGCACAAAGCCTTGTGTCCTCCGTATTCTTCATAAGCTGGCTTAGCAAACTTGATATCTCCAGCAAGAAATGCCGGCTCACTCATATAGGTTTCAATCGCAAAATTACAGACTGTATCCAAAGGTATTTTGCCATGGTTCCATTCAATAAAGGCATCAGCGCTCGCACCATGGCCTTCCTTGCTCAGCGACATAAAAAAGAAATTTGATTCTGTGCTGTCAATTTCATCAATTTTCCAATAATTAGGCAGCTTAAAACTAATTCCTTCCCGTTGAAAAACTTCACAGCACTTTTTTTCACAGGATGAAAAAAAACAGCATGTCGCAAAGAATAATAAAATAAAAACGGTGTATTGCTTGATATTCATGATATTTTCTAAAAATTCATGTAAAATTACTGACTATAAGCGAGAAATTCATATTTATTTGGTCCTGGCAAAAAAAAAGCAGGATAAACCTGCCACATATATTTAAATAGTCTTAGGGTAAAGACTATGCCGATGGCTTATCAGAAACTTGTTTATTATTTTTCAAATGAATCCTGAAGATATAGTCTGCAGAATCCTCTCCCAAAACTTTTTCAATTTGCGAATTTGTTTTTATTAGACCCATTGGAATCTTTTTATTGCTAATTTGCTTGTGCCCAATCATATTTTGAAGATACTCGTTCATCAGGTACAGATAATTGTCTGAGTTTTCTCCCAAACGTATATTTTTTCTGAATTCAACTCCTTTGTCTAAGGCTATGCAGTTAAGTTCAACAATTACATCGGCATTCTGTATCATCATTTTCAAATCATCGGGCAAATTATTCCACCAAAACTGAATGCTATGTATATTTTGGGCACTGATACCAGATCTCGAAACACTTAAACTGCTTGAAAATTGGGAGAGTTTTGTTGGCAATTTGATATAAGGGATAATACTTGTTGATGCAGATGACGAAAGGGCGCTAGATGTTTCAACTTCACTTGTTTTTACAGTAAAAGTCATACCGGTTGATTCACCGATTATTTTCTCGAGAGCTGCTCCTGTGTTTTCAATTCTACTGTCAGTTATTTCGGGTGTCAATTCTGTTTTAACAACAGATTGAACATTTGTAACCAATTCAATTTCAACTTCCTGAGCTTTAATTTTATTTTGCAGTGGCTGTGGCAGACTATCCCACCACTTTTTCAATTGTATTAAGTTTGCCTCAGAAACTTTTACTTCTTTTATTTCTGCATTGTCGAGTTGCAGATTTACCGCATGTTCCTCCAGTTTATATTTGAGCGATACATTATCACGATTTTCTTCAGCAACTATGTCAGTTTTTGACAGTTTGTCAGTTTCTTCAATGACAAAATCAGTATCCGCTACAGGTTTTTGATGCCCACTACAAGAAAGTAGCAAGACCAAAAGCACGATATAAGATAGATTTTTCATAAACATAGCCTGATAAGCTTTAAAATTACATATGACATTGCAAATATAATACCTGTTATAACAACGTTAAAATATTTTGGTTTATTTTAACAAAAAAGTAATAGCAGACATTGGTTGTATAAGATTTCCGGTTTCTGCGGGAGATTTTGTCTTTTTACCTGTCTTTTCCAATATTTGGAACGCAGTTTCTGTATTAAGGGTTGGGTCGATAGCTTTCATTAAACCTAATAAACCTGCTACATAGGGTGTAGCCATAGAAGTTCCACTCATAAAACCATATTTCGAATCGGGCAATGTAGAGAAGATATCAACACCTGGAGCAGCAAGAGCCATTTTAATTTTAGTGACTTCATTTGAAAAGGATGCTTTTTGATTATTTTCATCAGTAGCCGCTACGGCTATTACTCCTTCAATTGAAGCCGGAACTTTTTTACTTGCATCACTGTCTTCATTTCCTGCTGCTGCAACAACGATAACTCTTTTTTTCGATGCATACTCAATCGCTTCTCGGTAAGCAATTTGTGCCTCATCATTTGAAGGTCCGCCCAATGACATAGAAATCACATCGGCACCATTGTCAACTGCCAAAATCATCGCTCTGATAATATTACGTTGTGTTGTTCCTCCGCTTCGGGAAAAGACTTGAATGGAAGTTATTTCTATAAATTCATTAGATGGGGCAAAGGATGCTATACCCTTTCTGTTGTTGGAAACTGCAGCTGCTATACCGGCACAATGAGTGCCATGTCCCTGAGGATCTTCATCGTATTCTGTTCGGGTTGAGATAAAGTTGGCACTTAAATCCGGATGATTTGCTTCAACACCGGTATCAATAATGGCAATTTTGGCTTTTTTGCGGGCTTTTATTTTATTCTGCGACAGGAAAAGATGCAGGCTATCGAGTTGTAGAATTTCTGTTGTCCAGACCTTATCTAAAAGCGGATCATTTAAAACAGCAGAACCATTTCCCTTTGTC
>JBILRK010000546.1:0-2520 GCA_044372705.1 Saprospira sp.
CGTACAAACGGTTTCTTAAAAAACTGCTGAAGAAAAGATAATTAGTCATACCCATCCACAGTTCATTATAAACGTTTGAATAAATTTTCTGTTGATCGTTTATCCTATAAATTGGAAAATTGACCAACATGCGATACCTGAAACGGTTTTTGAAATCTGAACCGCTTTTTACCCAGGAAGCACTTGTACTGTCGAAACTCATGGCATCAATAAACCTATGTTCAACACGATAGCGATGAAAAACTTTAATCTTTTCGCCCATCTGATGTTTCAATGTCAACTGCTCCCAAAAATGGAATTCATTAAAATCATAGCCTGTTGGAATAGGCTCGGCAGAATAAATACGATAATAAGACCCGCCAACAGTAAGATCTAATTTCTGATTGGCATGATAAGTAATATATGGTCTTTCCAAAATCTGTAATGGCTTCATTGACCAATCATCGCGTCTTAAATGGAATTCATTTCCGACCGTTATATTTTTATGGAGTTTAACTGTAGGGTGCAGGAAGTACCAATTGCCAATGCCCCCATCTAAAACCGTTGGATTGCCTTGCGCAACTATTCTTAATGTGGAACACATTAAAAACAATAGTAAAAATAGCGCTCTATCCAATTTCATGTCCAACTAAATCATCCGTTAACTCTTTCTCTAATATTTTTTTTTTCAATTATCTCATTTGCCAAAGTTAGCGCAAGCATCAACTGTTCTGCGGTCGAAAGCGCTGAATTATCTATCACTATGGCATCATCAGCTTTTCTAAGAGGGCTATCGTTTCTTGTAGAATCGATTCTATCGCGCTCCGACAAGTTTTTTTGGACCTGTTCAAAAGAATAATCATTGATTCCTTTTGATTCTAATTCCAATAATCTTCTTTTGGTACGAACCTCCGGCGAAGCCGTCATGAAGAGTTTTAACTCCGCATCTGGAAAAACAACTGTACCAATATCTCTGCCATCCATGACTATTCCCTTTTGTTTACCCATTTCTTTTTGGCAGGCTACCAAAAAGCGTCTGACGGAAGAAATCGTACTTACAGGACTTACAAAATCTGAGACGCGCATCGCTCTAATCTCATTTTCAACATCCTTCTCATTTAAAAAGGTATGATTGTTCCCGTCTATATTTCTGAAAGTAATCCTAATCTGCTCCAAAGCCGAAGCTACTGATAAATCATCTTCAATATCAATGGAATTATCCAAAAAATATAGGGTTACAGCGCGATACATTGCCCCTGAATCGATATAAATATAACCTAATTCCTTTGCCAGCGCCTTCGCCAAAGTACTTTTTCCGCAAGCTGCAAAACCATCTACAGCTATGGTAATATTATTATTCAGATCATTCATGGCCTATTGTTTTCACAAAGTTACAAAATAAGATGAAAGGGTGAAAGGATGAAAGGATGAAAGGATGAAAGATTTTTTTAGTGCGTATGGACCATCCTCAGCAGCTTAGTGTAAGTTCTCCTGTCTTGTTTTGCTTAGGGATTGTCAGATTTCAGATTATCAGATATCAGCTTTATAAGAAAGAGCCGACGATCTGGCTTCTGAAAACCGATCTCGTCCCAAGACGAGAGCGCTCCGCGAAGGGAATCTGATGTCTAAAAAGAAAAAGAGCTGACGATCTGGCTTCTGACAATCTGATAATCTCAAAAAAAGAAAAACTGACCCAAGTCATCCTCTTTCCTGACTACGCTCAGCCCCAACCCTGCGCGCGCTCATGAAAATCGGCTTTTGGGCGTCCTACCTTTGTATCAACAAATAAGGAAAATAATCTCAAAACAAACTCAATCTCAAACTTCTCAAAATTAACAGTTATGAAAAACGCAATCTTCAGCACAGCACTTTTTACTTTTGTAAACTTATTTACTTTCAATGCAAATGCTCAAAGCATCAACACTCAGGCAATGTCTGCCGATGCACCCGAGCGCATGATGACTGTTTTGACAGCTGGCGATATCGCCTTTCACGATAACCTCACACAGGCTACTTTCAGCGATACCGTAAAACAGGGCGACACTTATTATTTTGAAGTAGTGGTGCAGAATTTTTCTCAGGCGCCAATGGATAGTGTTTATCTCAAATACTATTTGGGCGACGACGCCACAAACTTTGAACTCGCACTCATCAAGCCACTTGAACCGGGCGAAGCTTATACCCTGCCTGTACTGATGATTGCAACAAACGATTTCAGCGGTAGCCAAACCCTGAACCTTGAATTGAATCCAAATGCCGAAAAACCAGAATCGGACTATGATAACAACAAACTTGCAGTACCATTTTTTGTAAAACCTGAAATGGTTTCTTCAACAGAATTTACAGAAATCGAACAAAGCCAAATCTATAACTACCCCAATCCCGTAAGCGGCTCAACCCGTTTCAATATCAATCTGGGTAGCAACTACAGCCAATGCGAAAGCATACAAATCAACATCTTTGACATCAAAGGTCAGTTGGTAAAAAGCATCTACTCAGCCGACAATAACGGTCAGGGTAAGTTCAACACAGAAACATGGA
>JBILRK010000547.1:0-2508 GCA_044372705.1 Saprospira sp.
AATTGAGCATGTCATTGGCAACTTTATTGGCTTTAGCTTCTATTTCAATAGCCTTTGCATTGCCCTCTGCTTCAATTCTAGTACTTTCTGCTCTAGCCTCAGCCTGAATGATGTTTGTTTTTTTCTGTCCCTCAATTTCTATAATCTGTCTTTCGACTTCTTTTTTCTGACGGTCGAGTACAAATTCCATTCGTAGTGCTTCTTGTTCAGCTTCGAGTTTCGACTCAATCGATTTTGTCAGACCATCGGGCAGTGTAATACTTTTCAACAGAACCGATTCAATCACAAAACCTTTAGGGCCACAAACTTCAGAAAGTCTTTTTTGAATTTCTGATTCAATTTCACTTCGCTTAGCGCTATGCATGTCTTTGGCATAATATCTTGAGCAAACATCTGAAGCTGCAGACCTAAAAACAGGCATAATAATATTTTCTTCGAAGCTCAGACCGGTTTCTCTTATAATTTTTTGAACATCATCCGGCTCTATATGATATAGTATTGAGCTTTCAGAAAGAATTGTCAAACCTTCTTTAGATGGTAAATTTTCTTTAATCATGAGATTCATTGTTCTTACATTTATCGTCATTACCTTAGATATAAATGGATTATAAAATACCGGACCTGGCTGACGTATTTTTCCTTTAATCTTGCCGAGAGTTGTCTTAACGCCAACCTGACTTGGTGTTACAATTGTACAGGAGTTAACAATAACCATAAACACCAGCATGAATAGTATTCTCATATTGCTTAAATTTGGATTAAATAATTGTGTTCAATATGTATTAATGCCTCACAGGCCAAATTGTTATAAACTTTGTATTTGGTTTATTTATTCCTACTATAAGACATTAAGATAAATCCCCTGACGTCTTGAATTTTTTATTGATTAGGCTCCCAATCTCTCATTCAAAACTTATTTTTAAGCTACAATTTAAAAACTGCCGAAACTTAACTATCTTTACGAATATTTTTTTTGGCGAGGCAGATCGCTCTTTAAATTAATAACATCTGAATTAAAATGAGCAATATAAAAATAGGCATCAGTGTAGGCGATATTAATGGTATCGGATTGGAGGTAATACTAAAAACCCTGGATGATCCAAGAATCACAGAACTTTGTACTCCGGTTGTTTACGGATCTTCTAAAGTTATTTCATACCACAAAAATATTGTACACAGCGGAGAATTTCCAATCACTAATGTTCGCGATGCCCATCATCTGAAAGAAGGTGAAGTGAATGTGGTAAACTGCTGGCAGGATAATGTCCGCATCACGCTCGGAAAAGCTAGTGAAGAGAGTGGCAAATTTGCCTATGTTTCACTAGATCGTGCCGTGCAGGACTTGAACAATGGACTGATTGATGCATTGGTTACAGCTCCCATCAACAAGCATGCAATGCAGTTGGCTGGCTTTCCGCATACCGGTCACACAGAGTTTCTAACTGCCAAAGCCAATGTTCAGGACAGCCTTATGCTCATGGTGAATGCCGACTTACGCGTTGCATTAGCCACCAATCATATTCCTATCAGCGAAATTGCAAAAAAACTAAACAAGGAATTGATTCTGCGCAAATTAACGATGCTGAACCAATCTTTGAGAATGGACTTTGGCATTCAAAAACCCAAAATTGCAGTGCTTGGCCTCAATCCGCATGCAGGAGATGAGGGTACAATTGGAAAAGAAGAACAACAATTTATCATACCCGCCATTCAAGAGGCCAAAAATAAAGGCATTTTTGCTATTGGTCCTTACCCTGCCGATGGGTTTTTCGGTTCTGGAACTTATCAGCATTTCGATGCCGTTCTTGCTATGTATCACGATCAGGGTCTTGTAGGCTTCAAGTCGCTCTCATTCGAATCGGGAGTTAATTTCACCGCAGGACTGCCTTTTGTACGTACTTCGCCAGATCATGGAACAGCCTACAATATCACAGGACAAAACAAAGCCTCGGCTGAATCTTTCCGCGAAGCACTTTTTATGGCAATAGAAATTGTTAAAAAACGGGCCGATTTCAAAGAAATGTATGCCAATCCGCTTAATCCAGTCAACATCGAAGAATTTGTTGGCAGCGAAGAAGAAACACTCTCTTTGCCCGAAGATTCATTCGAAGCATTTGTGCCGGTCAGTACCTCTAAATACACAAAAGCCCTGATGCGCGAAGCAGAGGACGATGAAAAACATACTACTTCAAACAAGAGATCAATTCCGGAAGAGGAAGAAGAGGATTATGAAGACGATGGTTTCGAAGACAGCGCAGAAACAAATCTATCGGAAACGGATGATGATGTGAACGATATTGAAGAAGAAACTTTCTAAAGTTTAGAATTTATTTACCTAGTCTCTAACGTAAACAGATTTTCTGATTACTTCTTCATAGTATGCCTCATAATGCGGCAATATGTTTTCCATGGAATATTTTTCTGCATTGGCTAATGCAGCAGCACTGAATTTTTGATGCATTTCTGGATTTTCTAAAATCAGTAAAGCATTCTTGGCCATGTCGTCAA
>JBILRK010000548.1:0-2504 GCA_044372705.1 Saprospira sp.
TCCTTTATTTTTGACACGAATCAGGGCTTTATTGCCCTCGTTTTTTGCCGAAATAATGCCATAATTCAACTTTTTGGTACTTCCAAGCAGGTCGTCGAAGACCCAATCCATATTTTTACCGCTTTCTTTTTCAAAGACCGCTTTCAAATCAACCGGATTTGGATGTTTAAATTTCCAGCTTTCGAAATATGCCGATAAAATGCGGTCCATCTCACTAGTACCCAGATAAGCTTCCAGATAACGCAGTGCCAATGTAGGTTTGGAATAAGCGCCGAGAAAATAATTTATTGAACTGAGCTTTTGTGAGGGCGTTTCACTTGCCTGATCGATTCCCTGCCGGGCCTGCAACAGATAGGCCAGATAATTGGTTCGGCCGCTGCCTTTGAGATAATATTTGTCATTGTAGCGCGATTCGATATAGGAATTGAAACCTTCATCCATCCAGGCATGTTCCCTTTCATTGCTTGCTAAAATACCATAAAACCAGTTGTGACCAACCTCGTGGGTGATGACAATGTCTAAGGCCTTATAATCATTTGACAATCCAATCACCGTAATCATAGGATATTCCATACCTCCCCCCGCACTAAGGGCAGATTGTACAGCTGTTGCATGCGGATAGGGGTACTCTCCCACCGTTTTGGAATAATATTCAACGGCACGTGCGGTGAATTTTGGACCTTTTTTCCAAAGATTGGCCTCTTCATTGGTAAAATAACAAAAAACGTCAATTTCTTTTCCCGATGATAGTTTGGCTTTATCCTTTAAAACATGGAAACGCTTGTCGGCAAACCAGGCAAAGTCGTGCACATTTTCGGCTTTGAAGCGGATGCTTTTGAATACAGAATCCGAAAGCGGAAAATCGGCTTCTTGTAGCGATAATTGGTCAAAATTTAAGCCTTCAGAAAGGGCGATTCTTTTGTTAATAAAATCTATTTCATCTTGATTTTGCATCACACCCGTTGCAGCTAGCAGGTAATTTCGCGGGACACTGATTTCAACGTCAAAACTTCCGAATTCGGAATAGAACTCTCCCTGATCGAGATAGGGCATCGGGTGCCAACCCTCGGCATCGTACACCGCAGGTTTGGGATACCACTGCGTTATCTGATAGCTCTCATTCACATGCCCGAGGCGCGAGACCGATTTTGGAATCTGTACTTTAAATGGGCTTGTAATATTAACCGAAGCTCCTGGCAGAAGAGGTTTCGAAAGTTCTAGTCTGGCAATATCGGACTGACCGGCATAATATTTCCATTGGGCGATTTCTCCATCGGTTCTGAACAGCAGACTATCGATATAACCGCGTTCCTCCTTTTTCGAAAAATGAAAGCGTAGGTTACCATTTTCGCTTAATTGATTAGAAAGCGCGCTGCGATTATTTTTATAGGCATTGGGCCATAGATGCATATAAATGAAACTGAGTGTATCGGGCGAATTATTGTAATAATCCATACTGATTTCTCCGCTCAGCCTATGGTTTTTGTCATCGAGTGTTACCTTAATACGGTAATCGACTTTTTGTTGAAAATAAGGCTTCTGCGCTAGGCAGTTGCTTCCGATTAATATTAAAATGGCAAAAATTATCCTAGACATAAGTATACGCTCTATTTCGTTTTGGAAAAACAAAGATAGGGAAATGATTGGAAATTTTGATGGGGTGATTTTCATGTCTGTTTGCCCGGTTTATTTTGTAGACGCACGGCCCGGTTTATTTTCATGTAGAGACGCACGGCCGTGCGTCTCTACATGAAAAACGCGTCCCCACAAAATAAACGCGTCCCCACATTTAAAAACGTCTCTACGCATCACCCATAAATTCATCATCGGCCCATTGTTTTGGATTGTTTTGAATGTATTTTTTTATTTTACGATAGGACATATATTTAAAAACGATGGAATCGTGATAATTTTTTTGCCATAATCGATTGTTACGATTGTATTTCGGAATGTTCAATTTATTTTCATCAATGAAATCATCAATCAATTTTACAGTTGCTGCTTTAAAACCCGCAATAAATGATGAAATCGATTTTGGTTTTCGATTTGGCATTTTATTTTCTGAGTCACAATCCTTAGGTAGGGGCTGATTGGGCAATTCATTTGCATTTTGATGCAAGATTTCAACCAAAGCATGAAGATGATTTGGCATCAGAATGAATTCATGGAGCAACAATTCTTTTCTGATTTCAAATGATTTGGAAAAGGCATCTTCCACAATTTGACCAAAATCGGATAAAATCATTTCTCCTTCCTTAATTTCGCCAAAAATACAAGCACGATGTTCAGTTACAATCGTAATAAAATAAATGGCTGCGCCTGCATAATTCCATCCCTTCAACCGATGCGAATCTGCCCGGTATTTTCCTAAAAATTTTGTCATTAAAAATATTTTTCCGCAAAAATAATCCACAACCACGCCAACCTACGACCTGGTTTGAAATTATTTTTTGTTGAGACGCACGGCCATGCGTCTCAACAAAACCTACTTAAACCTCGGTTGA
>JBILRK010000096.1:0-6777 GCA_044372705.1 Saprospira sp.
GATTTTGAGTCAATATCAGCAAAGCTTAAGGTTTTTTTGGAACTACCAACCACACTTGTGTAAGCGGGACGGTCTTTGAATTTTTCGAGTGTATCGTTGATGAGATCAACTAAGCAGCTGTACCCTTGATTGTCAATGTCATGAGGTACATCTTTTGGATAGTTTTTGAGCCAAATTCGTTCAGCCATAATGCAATAATTTTTAGTCGTTTAAGTTCTTGTTGCTTCGAAACAAAAGTAACACTATCTTATCAACTAAACAAGACTTTGACAATTCACGCCCAAAAAAATATTTAATGCATTGATAATGCTTTTTTATTGAGTAAAGCTGTCATCTTTTTTGCCTGATCAGCGCCAAGCGTCAAATCAAAGCCAGCTAGATTTGAAACCCATCTTATACCCCAAATTGTATTGGTTAACCAGATTTCATCTGCTTCTATAAGATCTTTTCTGTCCAATTGGGTTTCCATTACGGTCAATCCGATTTCTGAAGCAGCCTCAAGGATGAGGCGACGACAAATACCTAATATGGGTCCCTCCGCTGCTGATGGGGTAAATAATTTATTAGCTTTTAGTACAAAAATATTCGAAGAACTGCTTTCGGCAATCCTGTCATTAGTATTTAGAACAAGGGCTTCGTTCCATCCCATCTTATTTTTGTGAATCGCCGTCATGACATAGGGGAGGGCAGAACAACTTTTTATGCCCGATAATATATCGGTTGAAATTTTAATGTCATTGTAAATGCCAATTTCGAAACCATTGTCATTCAATTGATAAAATTTACTATCAAGAAGCTTGGACTCAATTGACCAGGAAATCCTGTTGTTTTCAGGAAAGTAAAGCCCTTCGGCATTTCTCCAAAAATTGATGCGAACCCGCCAATTTTGAGGGTTCGCATCGATTATATCGCTTGCTAAATGATTTAATATTTCTTTTTCGAGCCATTGGGCCGAGAAATTGATTGGTTGTTCAAATCCAAGGATTTCAAAGCTCTTTTCGAGACGTTCAAAATGTTCCTTCAAAAAAACAACTTTATGGTCAATTACTCTAAGGCTTTCAAATATTCCGTCACCATATTTGAAACTTCTGTTCAAAGATAAATCCAACATCTTAGAGCTGAAGTCTGATGTCTTTTAGTTCTATTGCCTTGCCGTTTTCGATAATGCTAAGGCTCATGAAAGATACCTTAATAATTTCATCGGGCGAAAACTCATCCAAAGGAAAAGACCAATCTTTGAGTTCAACAGTACCGGCATAGGTTCCTGCCTTATCAAATATGTCCAAGGTAGCTCTATTCAATTTGAAAGCTGCTGTGATGTTTGACCCATCGGATTTTTTGTGCAACTCTATCTTTTTTGTTTGTTTATTTACCTGGATGCTAATATCGGCAGCAGTATATTGAGCCAACAGATTGTTTGCTGAGAAGCTAAGCAGTCCAAAGACCAAAAGCATTAAATTAAATGTTTTCATAGTTGCTTTTTAAATGGTTATAACTATCAAACAACAATATTACAATAAACGTGCTAAATAATACAATTGAGTCTAAAAAATTTTAATGCCTGACATTTTTCTTAACAAGATTGGCTGTTCCCTCGGTTTTAATCAGCGCACCTTCAGCGTTTTGAGAGAGTTCGGCGGCATTTGCTTCATCGGTATCAATATGCATTTCAAGCTTAAATTTTGGAGAAACCCTGATGAGGACATTACCAAAAGTAAGTGGCCTGTCGCCATTTTTAACATCGACTTCTACTATATCGCCATCTTCAACTTCAAAAATAGCAGCATCTTCGGCTGTCATATGTATATGTCGCCAGGCGCAAATCACGCCTTCTTTTAGTGTTATCTCACCTTTAGGGCCAATAATTTTAATTCCGGGGCTATTTTCAACCTTGCCAGAAGCTCGCACGGGGGCGTCAATTCCAATAAAAAACTCATCTGTTCTCGAAATTTCAAGTTGGTTAAGTTCGCGGCATGGGCCAAGAATTCTTACCCTTTCAATAGTGTTTTTTGGTCCGCAAATAGTGACCGTTTCATTTGCTGCAAACTGTCCCGGCTGTGATAGCGCTGATTTTTCAGTAAGTTGGTAGCCTTGCCCAAATAGTTGTTCCACAACTTCTTGGGTTAAATGTATGTGTCGGGCTGATATAGCAATAGGTATAGAAGGAATGCTGTTTACTTTGTTTCCTTCATTTACTATTCTGGCAGTTTCTGCAGCAATGGCTCTTTCTTCGTCCGTTTTTATTGCAAGAAGTTTTACACGGCTATTAGGAGCATTAAAAAAAGCAAAAGGATGCTCATCGCTTATGCTAAGGTCATTGTTCAGGTCCTCATCGGGTAAAACACCCATATATTCCATTCTTTGGGTGACCCTTTGGCGAACAACATTGCTGTTTTCGCCAATTCCTCCCGTGAAAACTATGGCATCAGCTCCGCCCATCACTGCTGCATATGCCCCAATGTATTTGCGCAGTCTGTGGGCAAAAACCAAGAGTGCCAGTCGGCAATCTTCATTTCCTGCAGCTGCTTCATCAATGATATCGCGCATGTCGTTGCTATGGTTTGATAAGCCTTTTAGGCCGCTTTCGCGGTTTAGCATTTCATCTAACTCGTCGATGCTGAGCCCTTCTGATCTGCCAATATGCAGCAAAATTCCTGGATCAATGTCGCCTGCCCTGGTCCCCATTACCAAGCCTTCAAGAGGAGTAAGACCCATACTTGTTTCGACAGAACGTCCATATTCAATGGCACAAACACTGGCACCATTTCCCAAATGACAGCTTATAATACGAAGGTCTTTTAGGTCGGCATTCAATGCCTTTGCAGCCAGATTGGCAACATATTGGTGGCTGCTGCCATGAAATCCATAACGCCTGATGCCATATTTATCTCTCAGGTTTTTGGGCAATGCATAGGTGTAAGCGCGCGTAGGCAAGGTTTGATGAAAAGAGGTGTCGAAAATTGCGACATGAGGAAGGTCCGGAAAAATTTCTCGGGCAATTTTAATTCCTTTGAGGTTTGCCGGATTGTGCAGAGGGGCCAAATTCGAAAGGCGTTCTATTGTTTCCTCCACTTCTTTGTCAATCAAAACAGGCTGATTAAATTTGCTGCCACCGTGAACAACTCTGTGCCCAATTCCGGATATGTTGCTGCCGTTTAATTTAGACAGCAGTAATGGTAGTGCAAACTTGAGACAGGCTTCATGTCCGTTTCGGGGACATTCAATAGTTTCCTTGCTTTTATTTATACTTAAGATAGGTTTATCTGAAGAGATTCTGTCAATAAGCATCTCTGCAACTCTGTTGGCATTCAGGTTATTTATTATTTCAGCTTTGATAGATGAACTGCCGCAGTTAATAACAAGTATATTCATTGAAATTATTTCTGTAATTTATTTTAATAGGGAAAATGGCCATTTTTAGGCAGTTTTTTAGTTCCTTGGTCAATATCCATAAAATATTTTGTATTTTTTTAAAAAAAATTAACTTTTTATTTGGTGGATCAAATTTTAGTTCTACCTTTGTTTTCGAGAGACCATCCTTAAAAATCACTGACCATGATTTATAGGGAATTTTTAATTGACCAATTACCTCTAACAGGGGTAATCTGCAACGATAGCTTGACCACTTTTCGTTGTAGAATGTTTTAACACGCAATCCGATGTATTTCAAAAATCTGTTACCAAAGTAACGAATAACTTGCTATCCCTCATCTGAGATGTTGGGTGTCATTTTTTTTGTGCTTCCGGCCTTAGCTGTTGACCGCGGCTAACCTAAGTTTTTTATCTTGGGACTAGATATTTTATGTATATCGGGTACTAAATTGTACTTAGATGAGACCAAAGAATTTCCGGGAACGGGCGTTGGTTGTACTGATGCTGTTCCTAAGCCTGGGTAGCTATGCCCAGCACGGACCTCAAGCCGAAAATTTCAAGAAAATGAGTACGGCTGACTATGTTCAAAAACACAAGGACATAGCAATTCGCGAAATGATGCGCAGCGGAATCCCTGCCAGTATTACCTTGGCACAGGGTATTCATGAGTCATCAAATGGCAACAGTGGTTTGGCAAGAAAAGCCAATAACCATTTTGGCATAAAATGCCACGAGTGGAAAGGAGAAGGCTATTATCAATGGGATGATGATCCTAAAGAATCCTGTTTCAGGGTCTATGCAAATGCCGATTCTTCTTACATTGACCACTCTGACTTTCTGATGACCAGAAAACGTTACGGCTTTCTTTTCGAATACGAAAGTGTCGATTATGTCAGTTGGGCACATGGTTTGAAAAAAGCAGGCTATGCCACCGATTCTACTTATCCTCAAAAGCTTATAAGCACCATTGAGCGATTTAAACTATATCAGTATGATGTAGTGATGACGCCTATGCTTGCCGGCGCATCGGATAAAATAGAACAGAAAACAACAGAGCAACCCGAGGTATTTGTAGTACCCGAACACATGCAACGCAATTTGCGCAAGAAGCAGAAAAGCGTCTTGTTTACGGAATACAAAAAAGGCTTTTTCCGACAAAATGCCACAGCCTATGCATTTGCTAAGCCAAATGAAACAGCTTTGGAGTTTGCCAGCAGATTCGATATTCCTTACCGCAAATTTTTGCTCTTTAACGACATGGTTGATGGTGACCGATTGATTGATAATCAGTTCTGTTATATACAGCCCAAAAAATCGAAGTTTAAAGGCCCCGAAGTATATCATCAGGTGAAGGAGAATGAAACATTGTATGAAATCTCACAATTTTACGGAATAAAACTTCAAGACCTTTTAGATAGAAATCTCCTTCGCGAAGGAGAGGAGCCTAAAAAAGGTGAGATGATTTTGCTGAATGAAAAAGCGTTCAAAGCACCATTGCTAAGAGAGGCTGAGAAAAACGTTGAAATTATCAAGCCAGAACCTCAACTATTAGTAGAACAAGTTAGTCCAGAGAAAAAAGTAATTGAGGTTAAGGTTGAAAATAAATCATTGATTGCTGATTTGCCAACTTATCCTGACGCTGTTTATAAGTCTGGAGAAGCCATTAATACCAACACAAAGCCTGATGAGGCTCACCTTGTTCCAGAATTTCCAACAAATTTCGAATATGAACCAATCAAATTGGAGCATGAAAGAAAAAAGGAACTTCCAGTAGTAGAGAACAAGAAAACTGAAATAGGTTCCATAGAAATAAAAAGTGATGCTAAAGTAGTTGAAACGACTGGTTTGAATTCGGCCAGAGCTGAAATAAAGTTTATGCTCCATACCGTGCAGGCAAATGAAACACTTTTTAGCATTGGAAAAAAATATGGTATTGGCTGGGAACAAATCAAACAGTATAATAATTTAGCCAGCAATGAATTGTCTGCAAAACAGACATTGAAAATACCAAGATAAACACAAACCCAAACAAACAGACAAACAAACAAACTGGGCCGACCAGGTCAAAAAATTTGGAAGGCCCTTTATCCTAAAGTCATAAACAACAACACACAAATTTTCTGTACTTCTAATAATTCGTACAAATAAATCCAAAGACAGTTTTTATTTATTAGCAGAGATCAAGTTTTAATAATAAAATTCTAATTGGGAACACAAAGACAACTCCTAATTGAACAAACAAATAGTATAAGTATTTTACAAAACCCAAACAAATAGACAAATTGACCGGGCCGACCAGGTCAAAAAATTTGGAAGGCCCATTTTTTAAATTTTTTTTAGGCAAGCCATTCGATATAGATATATCTAAGGAAATTGGAGCCAGAGAGTTGTGTCTCAAAGAGCAGATTTTGAGCAGGATTGATGGGTGAGATGGAGGGCACAACACATTAAATTTGTATTTATTAAGCCCAAATAAATAGCGGGGGCCGACCAGGTTTTACACTTGGGAGGCCCTTTTTTTATAATTTCCTTTCAAATAAATCTATTAGTGCTTCTTTCAGTTCAGGAAATTTAAATTGAAAACCCGCATCTAAAAGTCTTTTTGGGTAAACTTTTGCACTGTCGATTACAATGGCGGACATTTCACCCATGGCAAGTTTCAAGGCAAAGGCAGGAACGGGTAACAATAAGGCTTTTTGTTTTTTTGCCTCTGCAATAGTTTTGGCAAAGGCCTTATTTTTTTGAGGATTAGGCGCTACCGCATTGTAAACACCAGCGCATTTTTCTTGCTCTAGCATAAAAATAAACGCCTTGCACAGATCATCGATATGAATCCAAGAAAAATATTGTTCCCCATTACCGAAATAGGCAGCCGTGCCAAATTTGTAGCCGGGTAGCATTTTTGCTAGTGCGCCGCCATGTGTGGACAAAACAATTCCAATTCTGAGTAAAGCAGTTCTAATACCCATTTGCTTAATTTCATTGACTGAATTTTCCCAGGCAATACAAGACTGAACCAGAAACTCTTTGCTATCTTTTTTTATTTCAGAAAATTCATCTAAGTTTTCATCAGCTCTATTGCCGTAAATGCCAATTGCTGCTGCAGAGATGTAGGCTTTTGGTTTATTTTTCATGCCCGCAATGAGTTTTGCCAGCAGATTTGCACCCTTTACGCGGCTCGAGATTATTTCAGCCTTTCTATTTTCTGACCATTTCTTTTCAGCAATACCAGCACCAGCGAGATGTATTACATAATCAGCTTCTATTTCTTCGACCCCATCCCCTATTTGATTTTTTTCTAAATCCCAAACAATTGTTTTATAAGGAGAAGCGCTATTTTTTTTTCTACTGAGAATTATTGGTTCGTAACCATTATCCGAGAGCAATTTACACAATGAAGTGCCA
>JBILRK010000448.1:0-2972 GCA_044372705.1 Saprospira sp.
CCGCTTATAATAATCTTAGGTTTTGAATCATTCTGACTTACCATTGAATCTATTTTTTGATTATTTTAATTTGTTTGGGATTAAATTATAAAATTTTTACTTTCAATGCCAAAAAAAAATTAAATTTGTGCCCCAAGTTAAGAGTTGAAGTTACGAATTAACAAAAAAGTATTTAAATTATTCAAAGTATATGAACACCATAAAATTTATAAAGTTTTTGGGTTTGACTTTTGCCAGCGCCTTGCTTATTTTGGCTTGTAGCGGAGACAATGGAAAAGGTAATGGCGGAGGTTCCAAATTGAACAGTAAAAAAGCAAATGACCCCTCTGTTACAGTATGGTTATTAAGTGAGCCAGAGAGCCTTAATCCTATTACATCGACAAGCTCACATGCGCTCAATCTCATCAATCTTATGTTTTCAAGATTGCTGGAGTATGATCCCAAAACTTTGAAACTGGTGCCTCAATCTGCAGTCAATCGCCCTGAAATCAAGGAAATCATCGAAGGGGAGTACAAAGGCGGCATGTCACTAACCTATGAAATTGCTAAAGATGCAGTTTGGGATGATGGTAAGCCGGTTACAGCCTATGACTATGTTTTTTCGGTTAAGACAATTAAAAATCCAATGGTAAATTCTGGTCAGAGAAGACCTTATTTTGAATTTATCAAAGATATCGTTGTGGATGAAAGCAACAACAAGAAATTTACGATTTACTCAAACGAACGTTATTTTGCAGCCGAGGAAACTTCGGGAGATTTGCAAATTATGCCTGAGCATATTTATGATGCTGAAGGCCTTATGAAAAAGTTTAGTATCAAAGACCTCAATACAAAGTTTTCTGAATTGGCTTCAAATGCTGATATTAACCGTTTTGCCGATCAATTCAATGACCCTAAGTATGCTCGTCAGACTGTTGTGGGTTCTGGTCCTTACAAATTCAAGGAATGGGCAAGCGGACAGCACGTAATTCTGGAGCGTAAGAAAGGCTGGTGGGCCGATAAAATTAAAGACAATCCAATGTTGAAAGCATTTCCACCGCAAATCACTTACAAGGTTGTTAGCGACGAGGGAACTGCTATCACTATGGCTCAGGAAGAAGGTCTTGATGTTATGGGTATTACCAAGCCACGTAAATTTATTGAGCTTAAGGAAGATGACAATTTCCAAAAATTGTACGATTTATCTACTCCTGAAACATTCAATAGCCTTTACCTTGGTATCAATACCAAGAATCCAAAATTCACAGACAAGCGTGTAAGAAAAGCAATTGCACATTTGGTGAACAAAGATGATATCATCACCAGTCTGTACAGTGAACTCGCCATTAAATGCAATTCACCTATCAATCCTAAAAAACCTTATTACAATAATGACATCAAAGAGGTTAAGTTTGATATTGATGCTGCTAAAAATCTTTTAGCTGAAGCCGGCTGGGTTGATTCAGATAAAAATGGTGTTGTTGATAAAGTGGTAGGCGGTAAAAAAACAGAAATGCTTATAAAGTTCAAATACAACGAAGGCAACGAAACCCGTAAGAATATTGGTTTGCTTTTTCAGGAAGCTGCCAAAAGTGCAGGTATCAAAGTTGAATTGGAGGTTAGAGAATGGAGTGCCTATTTGAGCGATTTGAAAGCCAGACAATATGATGTAGTTTGTGGTGGTTGGAACAACACAAGCCCTAATCTAGACGACCTGAAACAGCTTTGGCATACCTCTTCTGATACACCGGATGGTTCCAACAGAACTGGATTTGGTAATGCTGAAACAGATAAAATCATTGATGAGATTCGTACTACTTTTGACGAGAACAAACGCAATCAGCTTTACAAAAAAATACAGGAAATTATCCACGATGAAATGCCATGTGTATTTATCTGTGTTCCAAGTGCCTGTCTTGTCATTCACAAACGTTTCAAAAACGTGGAAACCTCTGTGTTGGCTCCTGGTTACAGACTTGAAAATTTTGAACTTAAATAATCAGAATTGTAAAAAATATCTCTCAAAAGGCTGTCCAATTTGTGGCAGCCTTTTGTGTATTAATTCCAAAAGCGTTTAGAATTGCTAAATTATTATGGCTTTGTTTAAAAAATAGCTCAGTATTCTATATTTTTGAACTTTATCGGAACCATATCAAGGTTCCAGTATTTTAGATTATGACCGCTAACTTTACCATATAATATGTTTCAATATATCGTCAAGCGTATATTGATATTCATTCCCACCTTTTTTGCTATTTCTCTCATCATTTTTGGGCTTAGCAAGATGGCGCCGGGTGACCCTGTAGATATAATGTCTTCTGATGGCCCACAAGGCGCTGCAGGAGGCAAAACTTTATTATCTGTCGAAGAAAGTTATCTTTTGAGAGCCCAAAAATTAGGGCTTGACAAACCAGCCTTTTATTTTGCTTTCACTTCTGCAGCTTATCCCAAAGATTTGTATAAAATCGTAAAAGCGGAACACAGAAATTTAGTGAGCAGACTTATTTCAATATATGGAAACGCCGAAGCTGTAAAATCCTATTACCAACAGTTGAGAATGGTCCTTATTACCGCATCGGGCTTACCGGACCGGGCTGAACTTTTTGAGTTGAGAAGAAACGCAAAAGATATTACGGAGGAACTTTTGAGAGATTATCAGGATAAAACGATCGTTTTTAAAATAGATGCGCTACAAAAAATAGTAAAAAATGAATCAGACCCCAAACTGAACGAGCTTAAGACTGAGATAAAAAAGCTGAATGACAAATTTATTGCTTTGGAGCGGGAAGCAACGACCTACAAGCTTTATATTCCAACAATTCATTTTTATGGTTCTGATAATCAATATCATACATGGATGTTTGGGGATTATCCATGGTTCAGTTCAGTAGATAGTACCAATTACAGAAAGGTTGAAAACCTCTATCAGGAAATTGGTCGGCTAAGAAACCAGGAGGATAGTCTCATCCGTTTACAAAAGCCATATCTCGCTA
>JBILRK010000031.1:0-9665 GCA_044372705.1 Saprospira sp.
AAGCTGACGTGCAAGTACTTTAGCAAGTTCCGTTTTACCTACACCAGTGGGGCCTAAAAATATAAAGGAACCGATTGGTTTGTTGGGAGACTTAAGACCAACTCTGTTTCTTTGTATGGCCTTTGTGATTTTTACAATAGCTTCGTCCTGACCGATGACCGCACCTTTAAGGTCGCCTGTCATACTGAGCAATTTTATACTTTCGCTTGCAGCCACATTACTAACCGGGATGCCAGTCATCATAGAAACAACTTCGGCAATATCATCAACAGTAACAGGGAATCTTCTTGATTTGGACTCTTCCTCCCAATCAAGCCTTGCTTGTTCCAGCTGACGTATAAGTTTTGATTCACGATCTCTGAAATTTGCGGCTTTTTCATATTCCTGATCACGAACCGCTTGATTTTTTTGATCCTTTGTCTGCTCTATCTCTTCTTCCAACTGGACTATGTGTCCGGGAACATGAATATTTTTGAGGTGAACTCTTGCTCCCACCTCGTCCATAACATCGATAGCTTTATCGGGCAAGAATCTGTCGGAAATATAGCGATCTGATAATTTCACGCAAGCCTCAAGGGTTTCATCTGAATAGATCACATGATGGAATTCCTCGTATTTTTCGCGGATATTCTTGAGAATATGAACTGCTTCATCGGCAGAAGGCGGATCGATGATAACCTTTTGGAATCGGCGATCGAGTGCTCCGTCTTTTTCAATATGCTGTCTGTATTCATCAAGCGTTGATGCTCCGATGCACTGAAGTTCTCCACGTGCAAGTGCAGGCTTGAAGATATTGGAAGCATCGAGAGATCCTGTAGCGCCACCGGCACCTACTATGGTATGAATTTCATCGATAAAGAGAATCACATCTCTAGTTTTTTCCAATTCATTCATAATAGCCTTCATTCGCTCTTCGAACTGACCGCGGTATTTGGTTCCGGCAACAAGCGCAGCAAGGTCGAGCATTACAATTCGCTTATTAAAAAGCGTTCTTGAAACTTTTCTTTGCTGAATACGCAGCGCAAGTCCCTCTACTACTGCAGTTTTACCCACACCAGGCTCACCAATCAGTATTGGATTGTTCTTTTTCCTACGCGACAAAATTTGAGAGACACGTTCAATTTCTTTATCTCTGCCGATAATAGGGTCTAACTTTCCATCTTCGGCCTGTTTGGTTACATCGCGACCAAAGTTATCAAGTACAGGTGTGTGCGACTTTGTTTTGCCAGACCCCTGTCCTCTTTTTTGCTGAGCACCTCTTTCTTCGTCTTCAAATCCTTCTTCATCACCGGGTAATTCATTGCTGATACCAGGGTTAGTCTCAGACAGAACAAATTCAAGCTCGGTTTTGTAAATGTCATAATCTACATCAAATTCCATAAGAACTTTGGCTGCGAGATTATCTTTATCTTTTAAAATAGATAAAAGTAAGTGTTCTGTACCTACGAGATCTGATCTCATCATCTTAGCTTCGAGAAAAGTTACCTTGAGCACCTTTTCTGCTTTGCGCGTGAGCGGCATATTCCCAACATTGTAAGATGGTTGTACTTTTGCAGAACTACTCTGTATGGAATCTTCTATAGCCTGTCTTAGTGTCATAGTATTTATCTCTAAGGACTGCAATACCTTGAGGGCAATACCATCACGGTCATTTAGCAGTGCCAAAAGAAGATGTTCGGTACCTATGTAATCATGCCCCATTCTCAAAGCCTCTTCTCTGCTGTAAGAAATCACTTCTTTTACTTTAGGCGAAAAACGATTATCAGCCATAATTATTAGTTTATATTTTAAATATTAAACGTAAATTTCGATTAAATGTTGCCGCTAAAACCAGCCCACACTTCCAAATATTTGTTGTAAATAAAAAGATTTTTTTTGGGATAGAAAAAGATTTTCATCATTATCATGAAATTTTATTGCTTGGATTGACATTATGTCTTTGCAATAAAATGATGCCAAAGCATTTTGATAAAACAATATTTAAATTTATCTTTAGGATAAAATTGAGCGCTAGTTTAACTTTTGAGTAAACAGCATAAAAACTCGCTACTACAATAAATCAAAAAAACATGAAATATTCCGTTGAAAAACAAGACGATTACGCAATAATGACCCTTGCCGAGGAGAATCTAAACTCGGTCAAAGCGCCAAATTTAAAGTCCGAATTTGTTGTTCTAAAAAATCAGGGAATTAGAAATTTGATTCTAAGCCTCGAAGCAGTAAAATATGTCGATTCGTCAGGCCTGAGCGCCATTTTGACCGCAAACAGACTTTGGACAGAAGATGAAGGGCAGTTTGTATTGACAGGAGTAGAACATCCAAATGTTAAAACGCTCATAAGCATTTCTAGACTAGATTCTGTACTGGAAATGAAAGATAATACAAGCGATGCTGTAAAGTATATCATGATGCAGACATTCAAAAATGAACTGCAGGGCGAAGAGAGAAGTGACGAAGGAGAAGATGAATAAGCTATGGGTTTTGAACTGACTGTTCTAGGTTCAAATGCTGCTGTTCCTGCTCATGGAAGGCACATGAGTGCTCAATTCTTGCGATACAAAGATCATTGTTTTCTAATTGATTGTGCTGAGGCTACACAAATGCGTCTGCAGTTGTTTAAACTTAGTCCTTCAAAAATAAAGCACATTTTTATTAGTCATTTGCATGGCGATCATATTTTTGGTTTGCCGGGTCTTTTGATGTCGATGAGTCTCAATAAAAGGAATGAGAAGTTAACTATTTTCAGCCCTCCCGGACTTAAAGAATTATTGGAAACTGTTTTCCGAGTTTCAAAAAGTCAATTAAGTTTTCAGCTTGAATATTTCGAAACAGATCCAGAAATAGAACAGTGTATTTTAGAGACAGAATCTCTTTTTGTTAGTACCATTCCGCTCAAACATAGAATCGAATCCCATGGCTTTCTTTTCAAAGAAAAATTAGGCCCCAGAAAAATAATCAAGGAAAAAATTAAGGAATACGCTATTCCTTATCAAATGATTGCATCAATAAAAAATGGGCAGGACTGGACTGACAACAATGGAAATCTTGTAGCAAATTCGGCAATTACAATAGACCCTCCCCAACCAAAGTCATATGCATACTGCTCAGATACTGCATACTCTGAAGAAATTATACCAATTATCAAGCACGTAGATTTGTTGTATCATGAAGCCACCTTTTCTCATGATTTAATTGAACAGGCTACATTAACCGGACATTCAACAGCAAAGCAGGCTGCTATGATTGCAAAGGCCGCCGAAGCAAAAAAACTGCTTTTGGGGCATTTCTCCACACGTTATACAAATTTGAATATTTTACTCAATGAGGCACAAGATATTTTTCTTCAGACCGAGCTGTCTGTTGAAGGAAAAGTAATTTCAATTGACTAAACTGTCAACTGTTAGTAGTCCTTTCTTTTTCCTAAGGAACATAACATCTTTTATCAAATCGCTAAAAGCTTCTTCAGAGCTGCCGTAAAGCACAGGCCATTCTCTGCAAAGTCTCTTGACTGCTGACTTTACGTCAATCTTATTATGACTTACACTATCTCGAATTTTCAAAAGCAAAAAATCGCTTTGACCATATTTTTTTAGCAGTTCGGGGCCAAATCTTAGGTAGGCATATCCAATAGCATTTTCCCAAAAAATTATGCTCTCCTTTTTGCTAAGTTCATCAGAAAATTTTGGTTGGCATTCCAGAACCATTTTTCTCATTTTTTTATCAATGAGATCCCATTCATAATCTGTCTTGGTTCTTTTATTAGTGTTAATTTCTTTAATAAGTTCATTCATATTATTCTGAAAAACAACTTTGTCGCTCGGACAATTTTCAGTGCATGAACTAAGAAAAAAAGCCAAAAACAAAGGCAAGTAATTCAAATATTTCAAACTATTTTTTACTAATAATTTCATTTATATCTGCTTCAAATTGTAAAGCTAAATTATTTCAAAGACAGTTGATGTACAATCATGAAAAGCCTATCGTTTTTAAATTAGCATCTTGAATGACACAAAATTCGAAATTTTGACCTGATTTCTTTAACATTGTTGTTATAAATGTCATTATTTTTCACAATTTATGTATTTTTACCTCAACTGTTTATACAAATCCCCATCTGATATATGTTTTTTAATTTATCGGCAGGAATTAGCAAAGTATTTATCTTTATAATATTTCTATCCTTGTCTGTTTTTTCATATTCACAGACATCGACAGTTACCCTTTGCGAAAGTCCAAACCTTTTTGTAAGCAATGGTCTGTCATTAACCCCAGGTATAAATTTTACCGGGTCTGTACCCGTCGGCAATGTAGTTACTGATGTAAGAATTTCAGTAACCTGGTCGCGCCGACAAACTAACTGTGCCGGAGCCAATGGGACAGATGATGTATCAGAAGTTGAAATGTCTTTGGTTGGTCCTAGTGGCATTACTCGTACCTTGGTAGGTCCCGGAGGAAGCTGGTCTGGAACAGGTACAGTTAGCAATATAACATCCACATTCAGAGATGCTGCCACTACAATCTTGGGTTTTCCGGTAAATGGGACAACTTACAATCCTGCAAATTCACTAGCATCTGTTTTACCAGCAGGTACCGATTTTCTAGGTTCCCTTGGTGCAGGTTTATGGCGACTTGAGATAGTTGATAACAATGCAAATTCTAGCGGTATTTGCATTCAGTCCTACTGTATTACTATCATCTCCTGTTCATCGCCACCACTTACTGCAAACTGCAGGGCTACTGCACTCTTAAAATTAGATACTTTTGGGTTGAGAGCGCCTGCGTTTTCCGATTTGAATCTCAATAGCGATACTTCCTGTTTGCTCTCCTCTGTGAGATTTTCACTCAATGCATCCGGAACGCCTCTGTTAAATTCACCTTTCAACTGTTCTAATGCGGGAACTACATTTCCGATTTACATGGTACTCACCGATAAACTTGGAAGAACAGCGATCTGCCCTACTCCAACCTCTGTTAGCGTTAGAGATTCTATTGCTCCAGATGTTCCTGAATGTAGAATTTTCAGTGCTACTGCTGATACAGTTTATCTGAATGCGGCAGGGGTAGCCACCTACAATGCAGCTCAGCTTAGCCCAACCGATGCTTGTGGCGTTAGTACCGTTCAAATTTCTAATGGTTATAATGTAAATTTTGGAAATACCGTAACTTTCAATTGCTCTCCAAATACTGCAGCTGGTATTCACGGAACGGGGGCAAACAATCTTTATGCAAGGGTCAGAGATGTAAACAATAATTTTAGAAACTCTCTATCACTTTCATCCTCTTTCTATCCATCCTGCAGGATAAGAATTCTGGCATTCGATACGATTCCGCCTAATGCAATCTGTCATCCTACAAGAACTTTAGCACTTGCATCAAATGGCTTGGCAACAGCAACAGCAACCACTATCGACAATGGGTCCTTTGCAAACTGTTCTCCATCAGGGCCTTTGCTTTATACCATCAACAATGGAGCATCTGTTACTTATAACTGTGACAGTCTTGGAACAAGAACAGCCTATTTGATTGTTACCAAAAACAATACACCACAACAAGGGGGAATCAGCCGAGATACCTGTATTTCCATAATCAATGTGGTTGATGTAACTGCACCAAATGCTGTTTGTTCAGGGTCTTCAATATCTCTCTCGGCTGCTGGTACAGCATCAATTGCTGCATCTACGGTAGCTGCTTTTAGTTCAGACAACTGCGGTCCGCTTTCATTTTCATTCAGCACTGGATTAAACCGCAGCTTCAACTGCTCTAACCTTGGTATTAATGTTGTTACTGTATCGGTAACAGATGGCTCTTCCAACGTTTCAACCTGTAATGCCAGCATAACTGTCACCGATGTAACTGCACCTATTGCCAATTGCCAAAATATAAATGCCTATCTAAATGCAGCCGGTACCGTAACAGTTGCTGCAACTGCCATTAACAACAATTCAACTGATGCCTGCGGTATTAGTACCTATCAGATTAATGGCTTAAATACGATCAATTATAGTTGTGATAGTGTTGGACTGAGAAATGTACGCTTAACAGTTACAGATGCCTCTTCAAACTCCAATTCTTGTAATGCTACGGTTACTGTTATTGATACAATAAGACCAAATGCAATATGTCAGAATAGAACTGTTTATCTCAGTAGCAGCGGCACTTTAACTGTTGCTGCAACAGAGATTGACAATGCATCGACAGATAACTGTTCAATTTTGAGCAGAACGATCAACGGTCTTAGCCCCGGCACTCGTGCAACTTATACCTGTGATAGTATTGGCAGCAGAACTGCCATTTTGCAAATAAATGATGTTAATGGCAACAGCAGAACTTGCACAGCAACTGTTCAGGTTTTAGACAGCATCAGACCAAATGCTGTATGTCGAAATATTACTGCTTATTTAGGCACTACGGGTACAGTTAGCATAAGTTCAACACAAATCAATAATGGTTCGACTGACAATTGCAATATCAGTAATTATCAGTTAAGCACTTCAAGTTTTACTTGCGATAGCATTGGAAACAGAAATGTAAGCATGTTGGTGAGTGATGCCAGCGGAAATAGTCGAAGCTGCTCATCCATAGTTAATGTCCAGGATACGACGAGACCTGTCGCCCAATGCCGAAATGTAACCCTAATTTTAAATGCGATAGGCAATGCTACATTAACAACTGCTGACATCAACAACAGCTCTAGCGATAACTGTTCAATTTCATCTTTTCAATTTTTAGGATTGGCAGTTGGTACAAATATTAACTACAATTGTGATAGTACAGGCAACAGAACAGCCATTTTGAGAGTTAACGATGTTAACGGAAATTTTTCAACTTGCAATGCAACTGTTAATGTAAGTGATACAACAAGGCCTATAGCGATTTGTCAAAATATTATCGCGCACTTGAATAGTGTAGGAACGGTTACGGTAAATGCCTTACAACTCAACAACGGATCCAGCGACATTTGCGGTATAAATACATTTTTTATCAATAGTACAGGAACTATCTCACAGACTTTCAATTGTGCAAACGTTGGGCCCAATAGTGTAACGCTGATTGTTGTTGACAAAAATGGAAATACCAACAACTGTATTGCATCGATTGATATTAGAGATACTGTGAAACCCAGTATGAGTTGTTTAAATACAAATGTTTACATTAACCCCTCGGGATTTGCTCTAATCAGTCCGGCAATTATCAATAATGGTTCTTCCGATGCCTGCGGCTTTGCTTCGCTTTCGGTATCTTTAGACACAGTCAGATGCGCCAATATTGGTAATGTAAGTATACGCCTTCGCGGAACGGATGTAAATGGAAATAGCGATTCCTGCACGGCAATTGTTAGTGTAGTGGATACTGTCAGACCAGAGGCTCTATGCCAAAACACTTCAGTCTACCTAAACAGTGTTGGTAGCGTTTCTGTAAAACCTATTGATGTCAATAATGGATCATATGATAATTGTAACAGCATTGCATCTATAAAAGTGAATGGTCTAGATTCTGTTATTTTTACTTGCACCAATACAGGTGTACAAATAGTTCAATTGCAAATATTTGATACCAATGGCAATATTGGTTCCTGCAACGCGCAGGTAATTGTAGTTGATACGGTAAAACCTAGTCCAATTTGCCGAAATTTGACACTTCCGCTCGACGCAAGCGGTAACTTAACCCTTAGTGCAGGTACGCTTAACAATGGATCTTCAGACGCCTGCGGAATCAGTACTTTTAGCTTTAACAATGGCCTTTCGAATAGAACCTTTAGCTGTACAAATGTTGGTGCTAACAATATCAGCTTATTGGTTACAGATGCCAATGGCAATACCGACTCTTGTACATCGGTGGTGACAATTCAGGATCTTACCGTTCCAAATGCAGTTTGTCAAACAACTTCAGTGTATCTCAATAATTTAGGTGTAATTACTGTTCAACCTACTCAAATAAATGCAGGAAGCTCTGATGCATGCGGAATAGACACCATGTTCCTAAGCCCTGCGAATTTCAATTGCAGCAGTATCTCTACAAGCCAAAGTATTACCCTTACGGTTGTTGATAATAACAATAATAGCGCTAGCTGCATAGCAACCGTCAATGTAGTTGACTCTGTAAGACCAACTATGATTTGCTCCAACCCAACTGTGTATTTAGATGCCTTGGGTGTAGTAAGTGTTTTAGCAACTCAAATAGATGGAGGTAGCAACGATGCCTGCGGAATAGTACAAAGACTTATAAATGGAAATAACAACCAGGTTTACAACTGTTCTAATCTTGGACTTAACAATGCACTGCTTACCACAACCGATTTTAACAGCAACTCTGCAAGCTGCAATGCAGTAGTGGCAGTAGTCGATACTGTTAGACCAACAGCCAGATGCAGGGCTCCATTTAATCTATACCTCAATGCTGTTACAGGCAGCGCAACCCTCACTCCTATTTTGGTTGACAGTAGCAGCAGCGATAACTGTTCAGTAGTATCAGCGCTCTATACCATCAACAACCTATCATCTATCAACTATTCCTGTGCAAATTCGGGCTCTACCCAAAATATTACATTAAGAATTTTTGATGGCTCCAACAATTTCAGCACCTGTGCAACGACCGTAACAATAAGAGACACCACTGGTCCCGTCGCCCAATGTTTGCCATCCATTACCAGAAACCTAAGTTCAGCATCACCTGCATCGGTAAATGTTAGTGCAATTTCACTAAACAACAACAGTACTGACATCTGTGGCGGGGCAGCGCTGACTTTCCTAATAAACGGGCAGCCAAATTTTAACTATACCTGTGCTAATTTAGGACCAAATACCGCAACACTAACTGTTCAGGATCAAAGCGGTAATCAAAGTACTTGTACTTCAGTTGTTATTATTAATGATATCACTCCACCTATTGCATCCTGCATAGGAAATTATAATCTAAATCTTGACGCTAGTGGACAAGCGACTCTTACGGGTTCAGTGCTTAACAATGGTTCCGCCGACAATTGCGCAGTTACTACCTTTTTGGTGAATGGCGCTAGCTCTCAAATTTTCACCTGTTCCAACTTTGGCAGCAGTGCCGTAACACTTACAGTCAGAGATGCATCAGGCAATTCCTCTACCTGTACCTCAGTTATTACAGTTCAGGACACTAGCGCGCCTGTTGCAAGATGCTATAGCAATCCAATTGAAGTTTTTCTGAATTCTGGTGGAACAGCAACTGTAATTGGAACAGCATTAGACAGCCTCAGTTCTGACAATTGTATTATCTCTACACGCTTGGTGAACAATACCGTATCGGCTTCTTTTTCCTGTGCAAACATAGGACTAAATAATGTTACACTAACAGTTAGAGATCAAGCTAATAATGCGCAGAGTTGCACAGCCAGAATTTTGGTACGCGACACCGTACTACCAACTGCTATTTGTCAAAATATAAATGCCATTTTAAATACAAATGGATTGGCATTTGTAAATGCCAGCTCTATAAATGCATCCAGTAGCGACAACTGTATAATATCTTCATATCTGATAAATGGTCAGAGTCGCGACACCTTTGATTGTACTAACATTGGTGCTAATATTGCTACGCTAACCGTTGTGGATAATTCAGGGAATGAAAGTGCCTGTCAATCGACCATCACTGTCATTGATAACATTGCTCCTGCAGTTTCCTGCTCAAACAGAATT
>JBILRK010000032.1:0-9602 GCA_044372705.1 Saprospira sp.
GGGCGTAGTTATTACTGCGAGTCACAATCCACCCGATTATAATGGGTACAAACTCAAATCATTTTATGGTGGTCCCTCAGTGCCTGCCGATATTGCTGCAGTTGAAGCGCTGATTCCGGACACAATGCCTGAAATTTCAATGCCCTCATTAGAAGAAATGGAGGCTAATGGTCTTTTGGAATATGTGGATTTGGAGCAACTTTACGTAGATCAATGCAAAGCCAGCTTCGATTTAGATGCCATCAATAATTCTTTTGTAAAATTGGCATACGATGCTATGTATGGAGCAGGGCAGAACGTTATCAGAAGAATCCTCAGCGATGTAAGCGAATTTCACTGTTCACACAATCCAGGATTCGAAGGACAGGCTCCTGAACCGATTCACAGAAATCTCAAAATATTATCAGATTTTATTGCGTCAAACAACAGCATTAATTGCGGATTGGCCAATGATGGGGATGCAGATCGCATAGGTATGTATGACGAAAACGGGCTCTTTGTCGATTCTCATCAGATATTGCTCTTGCTCATTCATTATCTGCACAAATATAAAGGCATGAGCGGTAAGGTGGCTGTTTCCTTCCCTGTTACCGATAAGGTAAAAAAACTTTGCGATTTATACGGCATTGAATGTATTGTTACCAAAATTGGATTTAAATACATTGCTGAATATATGATTTCTGAAAATATTCTGGTTGGAGGTGAAGAGTCAGGCGGCATTGCTGTTGCTGGGCATATTCCTGAGCGCGATGGTATTTGGGTTGGACTTGTACTGCTCGAATATATGGCGAAAAGCGGAAAGACCTTGCGAGAATTGATCAATGAAATTTATGCCATAGTTGGACCATTTGCCTATGACCGTGCCGACTTGCATTTGAGCAATGAACAAAAAGATAAAATAGTTGAAAATTGCAAAAATAGCAGCTATCAATCTTTTGGAAGTTATGCAATAGCAAGAGTGGAAGATTTGGATGGCTATAAGTTCTATCTCGATGACAATACCTGGGTAATGGTGCGCGCCTCGGGGACAGAACCCGTTTTACGAGTTTATGTTCAGGCGCCTGACATGAAAGCCGTAAATGAGGTTTTGGATGCGGCTAAATCTACCTTACTTAACTGATTTTGATTTTGTTAAATTAATACAAAAATATATTCTATGAAATACGATGTAACTATTATTGGCTCTGGCCCAGGCGGTTATGTAGCTGCAATCCGATGTGCTCAATTAGGTTTAAAAACAGCAATTATTGAACGTTACCCAACCCTTGGCGGTACCTGCCTGAATGTAGGCTGTATTCCTTCAAAAGCGCTGCTCGATTCGTCTGAGCATTATCATGTTGCACAGCATAAATTTGCTGATCATGGTATTGAAATATCAAAACTAAAGGCCAATCTGGCACAGATGATTAAGCGAAAAGACGATGTTGTAAGTCAAACATGCTCAGGGATCAACTTCCTGATGGATAAAAATAAAATTACAGTTTATCAGGGACATGGCTCATTTGTAAATAAAAATACGATCAAAATTACACCAAAAGACGGAGTAGGTGAGGAGAAAACTATCGAAACGGATAAGGTTATTATAGCGACCGGATCAAAACCAATTGCACCCCCTGCATTCAATTACGATAAGGACAGGATAATCACCTCGACCGAGGCACTTAAACTTAAAGAAATTCCCAAAAGAATGCTGGTGATTGGCGCAGGTGTTATTGGACTTGAATTGGGATCGGTTTATGCTCGTCTTGGAACCGAAGTTGAGGTAGTAGAGTTTCAAGATTCGGTATTGGGAGGTATGGATGCAGATTTGGGTAAAGAAATGCAAAAGGTGTTAAAAAAGGAACTTAATTTTAAATTCCATCTAAGCCATGCAGTTAAATCAGTTAGCGCTACCAAAGGTAAAGTTACACTTACTGCAGAAGCCAGAAAAGATGCGAAAGCACTTGTTCTCGAAGCCGATTACTGCCTTATTGCCATTGGACGCAAACCTTACACAGATGCATTGGGCCTTGAAAATGCAGGTGTAAGTCTTGATGAAAGAGGACGTGTTAATGTGGACGAGCATTTGCAGACTAATGTTCCGGGTATTTTTGCCATTGGCGATGTAATAAAAGGAGCCATGCTTGCACATAAAGCGGAAGAAGAGGGAATTTTTGTAGCTGAATATATGAGCGGACAAAAACCTCACATTAATTATAACCTAATTCCTGGTGTAGTTTATACCTGGCCAGAAGTTGCTGCAGTAGGTAAAACAGAAGAAGAACTCAAGACAGCCGGTATTCCTTATAAATCTGGTAAATTTCCTTTCCGCGCCTTGGGTCGTTCACGTGCAAGTGGCGATTTGGATGGATTTGTAAAAGTACTGGCACATAAAGAAACGGACGAAGTGCTAGGTGTACATATGATAGGTGCCCGATGTGCCGACTTGATTATAGAAGCCGTTGCTGCCATGGAATTCCGTGCATCGGCCGAAGATATGTCGCGATATTCACATCCGCATCCAACTTTTACTGAAGCGCTCAAAGAGGCAGCTTTAGCCGCTACAGATAACAGAGCTTTACATATATAATATGAGGTGCTAAATTTTATTAAAAATCAGCTGTTTTCTT
Organism: Saprospira sp.; assembly: GCA_044372705.1. Classification (GTDB taxonomy): domain Bacteria; phylum Bacteroidota; class Bacteroidia; order Chitinophagales; family Saprospiraceae; genus Saprospira. The sequence continues at coordinate 2,610 of JBILRK010000032.1, forward strand.
TCAGCTGATTTTTTTTTAAAATTTATTTTAAATTCATTGTTAAGTTTGTAACGTAAACAGCATTTCAACGTTGTCTATTAAAAATTATGTTTAAACTGGTCATTTTATTTGTACAGCTCGCTGTATTTGCAAATGCTCAAGTTCAATGGGCAGATAGTTTGATTGCTTTTTCGAGCGAATACAGCAAGACAACCTGTAGTGCCAAAGAGATTCTTGGTCCACCTTCAGTCATGCCACAAAAAGGTAGTACTTCCTGCGCATGGTCGGGGTCTAAGCCCGAAAGTGAAATGGTAGATTATATAGAACTAAGCTATAAAACGCCACAGCAGGTTCAGCAAATTATAGTTGCAGAGCCTTTTAATCCCGGCGCAGTATTTGAAATTTATCTCTATAGTGTAGAGGGGAAAAAATTTAAGGTTTTTCAACAGGTACCTAAGGCAGTGATGCCCTTGGATAAAGGCGGTCGTTTGTTCTTTGTCAAAATTGCTAAAACGCCTTATCTTGTAAATAGACTTAGATTGGTGATGATGAATCAAAATGTTCCAGGCTACAATCTCATTGATGCTATCGGAATTTGTACAGATACAATGGCATATGAGGTAAAAATTGAGACTATTACTGATGCTGACAATGTAACTGAACCAGAAAATCTTGGGCCGTTTGTTAATAGTTCGGCAGCTGAATTAGCCCCTCTCATTTCGCCCGATGGAAAAATATTATATTTTACCAGGCAAAACCATCCCAATAATATAGCAAATCCCAATACACAGGACATTTGGTTTTCGAAAAAAAATGATGATGCTTCATTTGCTATGGCCGAGAATATTGGAGGGCCAATCAATAATGCCCAAAACAACGCACTTTGTTCTGTTACACCTGATGGACAGACACTTATGCTGATGAATAAATATCTACCAGGAGACAAAAGTGAAAATGGGATTTCTTTATCTTACAGAACAGCTACAGGTTGGAGTTTTCCAGAGGCACTGGAGATAAAAGATTTTTACAATAAGTCCAAAACGGGTGAATATTGCTTGTCTGCCAATACTCAATCGATATTAATGGCAGTAGAAAGGAATGATGCTATTGGAGATAAAGATATTTATGTTTCACACAAAACTGCAGATGGAAAATGGTCGGCACCTATCAATTTAGGAAAAACCATCAATACTGCCGAGTCTGAAACCTCGCCTTTTTTAGCTCCTGATGGTAAAACCTTATACTTTGCAACATCTGGTTTTCCAGGTTATGGCAGCATGGATATGTTTGTGAGCAGAAGACTGGATGATAGTTGGACAAATTGGTCGAGACCACAAAATTTGGGACCAAAATTAAATAGTACTGGATTCGATGCTTATTATTCCATACCTGCCTCGGGCGATTATGCCTACTTTTCATCGAATAAAAATTCAAAAACTTCGAGTGACATTTTTAGAGTGAAGCTGCCTCAATCTGCAAAACCACAAGCTGTTGTACTCATAAAAGGTAAAGTTGTAAATGCAAAGACTAAAGAACCAATTGCAGCTGCGATTAAATTTGAATCCTTAACTGATAGTACCAAAATAGGATTTGCCAGGTCTAACCCTACTAATGGTGAGTACAGTATTGTATTACCCGCGGGAACAGTATATGGGTTTTTAGCCGTAAAAGACGGATTTTTGTCAGTAGGGGAAAATTTAAATCTTGAGAAAACATCTGAATATAAGGAATTAACCATAAATCTAAATTTAACAGCAATTGAGACCGGCGCTTTCATTACACTGAATAATCTTTTTTTCGATTTTAGTAGATTTGACATCAAAACTGAAAATTTACCAGAATTAAAAAGGTTATTATCTCTTCTGAATCTTTATCCTAATATGGAGATTGAAATAAGTGGTCACACAGATAATATAGGTACCGATCAGGCGAATTTACTTTTGAGCTCAAACCGTGCTAAGGCTGTTGCCGATTACCTGTTCTCAAAAGGCATTTCAAAGAATAGAATTAAAAGTGTTGGTAAGGGTAAAACCATGCCTGCTGCCGACAATAGTACAGAAGACGGTAGAGCACTGAACCGTCGAATAGAAATGAAAATTATTAAAGTAGAATAGGGTATGGATTGGGTAAGAGAATTTTACAGTAAACAAAACGAATGGTTTGGGATATATCTGGGCAATATTGAAGAATCACACCACAAAAGAGCCTGGCTGGTTCAGGAACTTGCCGATCTTAAATCAAAGATTAATATTCTGGAATTGGGTGCCGGAGGCGGACAGACCGCTGCGGCTATGGCTAATTTAGGACATGATGTAACTATGATTGAATTGTTGCATGAATCGGCAGAATGTGCCCATAAATTGGCCAAAGATCTTAGAAATGGCAGCCTGTCTGTAGTAGAAGGAGATTTTTATAAGCATGATTTTCAGCCAGAATTTGACCTTATCTGTTATTTTGACAGTTTTGGTATAGGTAGCGATGAAGATCAAAAAGTATTATTAAAAAGAATTCAATCATGGCTTAAGCCCAATGGCAAAGTTATTATAGAAATTGGGGCAACCTGGTTTTGGGCAAGGGTAGCAGGGAAAGAAATAGATTTGGGTGGAGCTATGCGCAGTTATGATTTCGACCCAATCGGTTCCCGACTTATTGACCGCTGGTGGTTACCCGAAAATCCAAAAGAAGTTTATGTGCAGTCGCTTCGTTGTTATACTCCTGCCGATTTAAAAATGCTATTATATGACAGCGGATTGGAAATTAAAGAATTATTGCCTGGTGGTACAATAGATTTTGAAATCATGGAATTTGTTGAAAAATCTGAGCTGGAAAATGCGATGACTTACTTTGTTTTACTAGTCAATAGTTAAATATTTTTTTAAAAACCAAATATAATTGAAAGAAAATTAGAAAGTTTCAAAAAATCACTCTATATTTATGTATATTTTGGACTAAGTGCGCTTTTATACTGTTTTTCTGCATATTAAAATGCTGTTTCTACATGTCTTAAAATCGAATTTTTATTTGTTTTTTTAATCTGTTAATTTTTTAGTTATGAACATTTTTGTAGCGAAATTGAACTTCAGCACTACTAGTGAAGAACTTCAATCGCTTTTCGAACAGTACGGAGTTGTAGATTCCGCAAAAGTTATTGTTGACCATGAAACCGGTAAATCTAAAGGATTTGGTTTTGTTGAGATGTCAAATGATGAAGAAGCTCAAAAAGCTATCGACACTTTGAATCAGACAGAATTCCACGACCGTACAATTGTAGTCAAAGAAGCACGTCCAAAAGAAGATAATCCAAGATTTGAGAAGAAATCATTTGGCGGCGGCGGCGGTTACAAAGGCGGCGGCGGCGGCGGCGGTTACAACAAAGGTGGTGGCTACGGTGGTAACAGCGGCGGTGGCGGCGGTTACAACAAAGGTGGTGGCTACGGTGGTAACAGCGGCGGTGGCGGCGGTTACAACAAAGGTGGTGGCTACGGCGGTGGTAACAGCGGCGGTGGCGGCGGTTACAACAAAGGCGGCAACGGCGGCGGCGGTGGTTACAAAGGCGGCAATAGCAGCTATGGCAACAAAAGCAGCTTTGGTGGCGATGAGGATGAGTTCTAGTCTATAGTAAATTCATATTTAAAGGGGAACAGCTTTGCTGTTCCCCTTTTTTTTATTCCAAATTTTCTGGATTATCTTCAATTTTCCTAAGAAGCTTATTTATTTCCGTTTTAAAATCTTCGTCAACTTTTTTGTCAAAATTACTATCCATTTTTTCATTAAGTAAACTGATTTCCTTAAGACACTGATTTTTAAAATCTAATTCTTGTTCAATGTCTTCCAAAATATACTCGTTTTTTAGCGCATTTACCTCAATATCTGTTCTTCCCTCAAGTTCAGATATATTTTTTTTATGTTTTTTAATTTTTTGAAGCTGCTCGTGCTGTTTTTGAATCCCATCAATCTTGTTTATATTTTCTCGATGTGAAGCGGATAATTTTTTATAAAGCTCATATTTAGACATTAGTATTTCAATATGTTCATTGTAATACAGAAGAAGTTTTTGGGTTTCACTCAGCAGGCTAGATTCCAAACCTTCGGTCAAATCCCTATTGTAATAATATTTTTTAAGGCCATTTATTGGATGCTCCAGGATAAAGAATGCCCCCTTGTCTTTTAGAAAAACAAAACTAGGCTTTCCAATACCATCCAACAGGTCTGTCTGTAATTCAATGATTTTATTGATTTCCTCCATACACTTTGCCTCGCCCCGTTCTGTTTCAAAAAGGGCATTCCTTAGTTTTTTTTCAATTGGCAGGTCCAATAATAATGACTCTATTAAAGTTTCCGTTTCTAAGTCATTGTCCTTTAATTCCTGAATTTTAATTTGTTGTTTTGTGTACAAATAAGCTAAAGTGACTAATAGTATCGTACCTATTATTGCCCCGATAATAATTCCAATAAGCATATGTATTCATTATTATAAGAAAAGGCTGTTTTCTGATAAAGAAAACAGCCTTTGATAAAAAAAATTATCATTACTATTTAGTAAGAACTTTATTGACTAGATCAGCCGCTTCTTGCAGCGTTACTGCTGAATGAACATCTAATCCTGACTCGTCTATTAGCTGTTTAGCGACTTCGGCGCCATTGCCTTGGAGACGGACAACAATTGGAATGTGAATGTTACCGATGTTTTTATAAGCATCTACAACACCTTGAGCAATTCGCTCACAACGTACTATACCGCCAAAGACATTGATTAAGATAGCATCAACATTTGGATCTCTTAAAATGATTCTGAAAGCATTTTCAACGCGTTGTGCATCTGCTGTGCCTCCTACATCAAGGAAGTTTGCTGGTTTGCCACCAGAAAGTTGAATGATATCCATTGTAGCCATCGCCAAACCAGCGCCATTTACCATACAACCTACGTTACCATCAAGTTTCACAAAATTAAGACCGAAATTCTTTGCTTCAACTTCTGTTGGATCTTCTTCGTGCTCATCATTCCATGATTCGATCTCGGCATGTCTGTAAAGTCCATTGTCATCTATCGACATTTTAGAATCGGCAGCAACGATTTTGTTGTCAGATGTTTTGAGGCAAGGGTTGATTTCCACCAAAGATGCATCTGTTGTTACATATGCATTGTAAATGTTGGTAACGAATTTTATCATGCTTTTGTAAGCGTCACCGCTTAAGCCTAAGTTAAAGGCAATTTTTCTTGCCTGATACGCTTGAAAGCCAACATGTGGATGTACATATTCTTTGTGTACAAGCTCTGGCGTTTCTTCTGCAACTTTTTCAATATCCATACCACCTTCGGTAGAATATATAATTACGTTACACTCTTTAGAACGATCGGTGAGGATACTCAAATAGAATTCTTTTGTATCCATTACACCTTCGGCGTTTGGATAATAAACGTCTTCAGTAATCAATACTTTTCGCACTAATTTACCAGAACCCTCCATTCCACCTGGAGTCTGTGGTGTCTTCAACATCATGCCGAGTATATTATTGACATGCATTTTAACATCATCCAAGTTTTTGGCTAGTTTTACACCACCGCCTTTGCCACGACCACCGGCGTGAATTTGAGCCTTAACAACGCACCATTTGGTGCCAGTTTCTGACTGAAGTTTTGCAAAAGCTGCTTCAGCATCTTCTTTTTTTTCAACGAGAACACCTCTTTGAATTGGCACTCCAAAACGATTTAGGAGTTCTTTAGCCTGATATTCATGTAAATTCATTGCTAAAATAAGTATTAGGTTAGGAATATTTCCGACTTCACGTCAAAACTATAATATTTGCCTTGCTTTTCAAAATTTAGAACCTTAGATTTGTAAAAAAAGTTAAAAGATTTGAAAGCTGACATCAATATGTGTCCAAAATAAACAATATATAGCAGCCATGAATGACATAATTATCAAAAATACCCTTGACGAAGAGGAGGAGAATTACCTGAAATCATGTCTTTTTTCAACCCTAAGTCACTTTGCCGTTTCCGAAGAGAAGGCGGAAGAGATATATGACCGCTTATATTGTGAATATAGTGATTGGAACAGGCCTTATCACAATTTATCCCATATTCTTAGTTTGTTAAACTTGAGAGAAAAGCATGTTGATAAAATTAAAAAAATACATCAATTTGATCTGGCAATCTGGTTTCATGATGCCATCTACGATGCTAAGAAAAAAGACAACGAAGCCCAAAGTGCTGAATTATTTATTGAATTCATGCGACCATTTTTGACAAAAGAAGACCTCGTATTCATTAAATCTTTGATTTTGAGTACAATAAATCACATCCCTTTGTTGCCTGATGACAGTGACCATCTTTATTTCTTAGACTTTGATTTGGCAGTACTCTCGGCAGAAAGGGCTACTTATCAGCTTTACGCTGAAGCAATCAAAGAGGAGTATAGATCTATTTTTTCCTTTCTTATTTATACCAATGGTCGGAAAAAAGTTTTAGAATCTTTTAGACAGAGAAAATCGATTTATTTCAGTCAGATTTTTCAAGAAAATTATGAGTTAGAGGCCAGGGAAAATTTAGCCTGGGAGATCGAACATTCATAAAAAAAGCCGCCCAAAAGGACGGCTCAATTGTATATTAGGTGTGGTTTTTATGATCCACACATCAGACATTCGTCCGGATTGTCGAGACTACATGCTATTCCTTCGGCACTATTAGCAGCATTTTCAGCCGTTTCATAGTTTTTATCTTCGAAAGTTTCAGCAGTTTTTACTGGCTCATTTACAGTTTGTGGCACAAATTTCTGTTGGTATTTTGAACTGAGTGTAAATTTAATTGGCTCTGAGGCTGCTTTACTTCTCAAATAGTACATACCTGTTTTTAAGCCACTTTTCCATGCGTGGAAATGCATTGAACTAAGTTTTGCAAAGTTGGGCGCCTCTACAAAGAGGTTCATACTTTGTGACTGGCAGATAAATGCCCCACGGTCGGCCGACATGTCGATAATAGTACGTTGCTTAATTTCGTAAGCCGTTTTGTAC
>JBILRK010000034.1:0-9566 GCA_044372705.1 Saprospira sp.
GAAGAAGATTGTTTGCCAATTCTCGATAGTTATGACCCCAACGACAAACAGGTAAGTCCTTCAGGTGCAGGAGTAAATCAGATTGTAGTGCCGGGTACTGAGCTAGACTATACCATCCGTTTTCAAAACACAGGAAATGATCTTGCATACCGTGTAATCATAAGAGATACGCTCGAATCGGATCTTGATATTTCAACCTTGAGAATCGGTGCCTCCTCACACAATTTCGACTTCTATCTCGAAGGTAGTACTAACCCGGTTTTGGTTTTCGATTTCAAAAATATCAATCTTCCCGATAGCGCCAGTAATCCATTGGGCAGTCAGGGACAGGTGAAATTTAAAATTTCTCCAAAACCCAATACTCCTTTGGGAACATTAGTAGAAAATCATGCTTCGATTTATTTCGATTTTAATGATCCTATTGTAACGAATACCGCCTGGGTGACTATTGACAATCCAGCTACTGGAAATCCGATTAATGTGACTGTCATTTCTTCGACAGAAACGCTTGAAAATAAATTGAATGTAACAGTGTTTCCGAATCCAAGCAAAGGTTTGCTCATGGTTAACCTGCAGGAAAGTACTGATGCGATGCTCTCCGTTATTTCACTGAATGGTAAGCTGCTTAAGCAGTTCGAAATCAGAAATGACTCAAGTACACAACTCAATATTTCAGATCTTCCTGCCGGCATTTATCTGTTGAATATTCAGACAGATAAGAAAGTGGCTATGATGAAAATTGTGAAGCAGTAAATAACAGTTCTAGTATAAAAAACGGATGTCAGTGAAAGATTGACATCCGTTTTTTGTTTTGAACTGAGTTTAAAACCAATTTTATTTGTTAGCAGCCACCGCCCCAAGAAATTCTGATTCCAAATTCTGTTTGTTCGTATTCAATTACCATTTCTTCCACAGGAACACAGCCCCCCATATTTTTGCAAAGGCGTTCAATATTCTTTTTGATATCCTTTTCACTCAACATAGGAATAAAAAGCTGATATAAGGCCCCTTCGTGTTCATACCTTTTGCTGAAAATTATGCCCTCTTTGTAAATTGCATGTTCTATATTGACGATTCCATGTGAAGAAAATTGAATTTCACCGCCCCCATAAAACAAAGCAGTTTTTTCGTCATAAAAAGTAGTTTTTCCCTCTTCAAGTAATGTGAACTGCTCCAACCAATCATGAATGTTTTCCATAGAATCCTTTGCAGGCTTATTCAATGTGGCATAAGTGATTTCAAAAGGCTGCGCTTCGTTTTTATTATTTGCCTTTTCTAATAACATTTGTTTAAATAACCTAATGCTGTCGGTTTTAGTAGAAAGGTCTTTTTGAATATTTTTAATCTGATTAGTTTTAGCATTTAAATCCTGATTCAAAGAACGGATTTGATTGTCCATGCGGCTATTTTCTATGCCCAGAAGCTCAAAACGGCTATTCTGGCTCTGTATAATTGTCTCGTTTTGTGCAAACTTTGCTCTTTGGATGTCAAAAGCCAACTTCATGCTGTCCAGATCTTTATTTAATTGTTTGATCTGTTCCTTTTTTGACTGTGCGCTGGCTACTAGGCTTAATGCAAGAAAAATAATAAAGGGAATAGTTTTCATATGCAGCAGTTTTTTGATTTTAAAAAAAACAGGCTTGCAAATTTTTGCAAGCCTGTTCGAAAATAAATATCAGTGATTTATTTCTTTACAAACTGTTTTACACTGATTTTACCATTGTTCACAACAGTTACAATGTAAACAGCTGGGGCAAGTTTGCTAGTTGAAACTGTATGTAAATTAGTATTGATATTTTCATTTCTAATCAACTCCTGACCAAGCAAGTTGCTGATTGAGATTGTTTCGATGTTATCAGCCTGAATATTCAGCTCATCACTAACTGGATTTGGATAAATATTGATAATTGTTGCTTCTAAGGTAGAGGTGCTTACAATAGGCGTTATAGAAGAATTACATGCCAATATCTGATATCCTGTAGTGAATGGAGAAGAGTTGTCAAATTGAGAACCAAAACCATATACATTGAAGCTGCCTGTCGGTGCAGCTTGTGTAAATAAATCAACTGCATCGTCAATTCTCAACTGCCAGGTTGTACTGCCATTTGTAATATCAACATTAAAACCTGTACCCGCACCTGTCCATTGTGTTGCATTGGCAAGACTTACGTTGTTGATTCTTATAAAACTGCCTTCATTGTTTTCTGTCAGCGCTGAACTGATGACAGTTGGAGTAAGTGTAGGATTGCCAGAAGAAATTACGAAAATACTGTCAACAAGGAATTCCGTCACACCGAAGCCTTCAGTTACAACACCCCAAACGTGTAGAGAGTCGCCTTCATTTACATTGTATCCTCTGTCGGAAGAAGAGAATATTTTAACACCTTCGTTCAGGTAGTTAATAAGATAGAAATCCAAACCTGTTCCAACTCTGAAATCGCTACAATGCACTACACCACGAATTTCGAAGTCGAGACCCAATGAATCGGGTGAACCGTTGGCATTGGTATTGTCGATATTGCCAATTGAAACAACAGGATATGTAGGGCGGCAAAAAGTATTTGCTGCACCAGGAGTAGCTTTAATTTGTACGCCACCAATAAATACGCCTGTGGGTTTGTTTGAAGCTCCCCAGTTTGAACCGATATTGTTATCAGAATTTACATCGCAAAGTTGAATGGATGGACCATTGCCGCTACCTTGTGTTGGCCATGGGGCAGTATTGGCGTATTGGACAGAATCCAAAACAATGCCCTGATTATTTTTCAATACAATGCCTTCGGTAGTATTGTTAAGGCTATTGCCTGTATTCCATCTGAAAGCTGTAACACCAAAACGCTGTTGGAAAAGAACTGAATCCTGACAAACTAGCACGCGAGCGCCTGGAGCTAAACTGTAAGTTGGGAAGGTATAAAATACAGCATTTGAAATCTGATATCCGGCTAAATTGACAGTTGCAGTGTCGTTGTTATAAATTTCGATAAATTCAACTGAATCTGCCAAAGGATTATTGTACATGATTTCTGTAATCACCAGATTGTACAGCAGGGCAGGAGCGGCATCATTGTCTGTAATTGTTAATGTATAAAGACTGTCTGCACCGAGAACAGCAGAATTGGTTGCATTCCTCAATTCAAGTATTAGATTTTCCGCATTTTCAACCAAAGCATCATCTGTGATATTGAATGTTAATTGCTGAGCAGCGCTGCTGTTTGCAGGGAAAGTAATCGTAACCGGAGTTGTCAAACCTGAATAATCGCCTGCAGTTGCAGTTGAAGCAGAATTGATAACAACATCTACCGATGTAGGGTTTGCATTTGCGTTGAAGATATTAACATCAACAGTAACAGTTCCTACAGCTTCATTAACTGTCAATGAACTTGGAGCAAAGAAGACGGTTGGCGTACTGCTTTGAGATGAGATATCACTCAGAATACGCGGACGGATTTGATAACCAGAATCGTATGGGCTTGCAGCATCGAATTGTGAAACTGTTCCGATAATATCCAGTGTTCCTGTTGGTGCAGCCAAACCATACCATACACAATCGTTATCTATGCGAAGGGTCCAGTTAGATATTCCATTGGTCACATTAACATTGAAACCAGCGCCTGCGCCAGTCCATTGTAATGGATCAACAAGAGTAACGGATGAAATGCGAACTAGTTTGTTCTCATTGCTTTCAGTCAATGCTGTACTAAGCTGAATAGGGGTTAAGAGACTATTTGACTGAGAGATTAAATTGACAGAATCTACTACAAGCTGATTAAGTCCATTAAATTGAGAAATGGTTCCCTTTACAATTAAGGAATCTCCAATTGTTGGAGTGGTATAAGCATTTTTATCTGTGGCTGAAAAAAGGCTGATACCCTCATGAAGATAGTCAATCAGGGTAATGTCATATCCAGCATTGCCATCGAAATCAATACTGTGCACTATGCCTCTTAGTTCAGCTCTTACACCTATGTTATTGGCCACGCCCAAAGAATTGCTGGTATTAACAGCACCTATATTATACAATACATAAGGTTGTGGAGGTGTGATAGAACAAGTTTCCAAAACACCAGGAGAAGCTTTTAAAAATGCAGAACCGATAAAGTTACCAGTATTTGTTCCGCTTGTATCCCAATTTGTTGAAATTGCATTGTCAGAACTTGGATCGCACAATATAATAGAATAACCTCCGGCATTTGCCGCGCCTATCCAACTGGAACTATAACGTACAGAGTCAACAATTCCTCCGTTATTTCTTAAAACAATCAGAGCTGAGGTATTGCTTAAACCTGATGAACTCCACTGACGAGGATAAAAACTCATACCGTATTGACGATAAACTGCGGAGTCATTAACTGCAGTAACCATAAGACCACCTGGAGCAAGGATAAAAGATGAGGTAAAGGTGTCGCGTCTAGCGCCTGCAAAATCAATCGCATAGCCATTCAGATCTACAGCACTGCTACCCGCATTATAAACTTCGATAAATTCTAAAGAGTCAGTACCCCCCTCTGGTGGATTGTACATGATTTCAGTAATAACCAATTGTGCTGTAGAAGCTGTCAAACAGCTTAGAAACACGGCAATTGAAAGGAGCAGTTTTTTCATAAATATCCTTTTTTGGAACGGTTTAATAATTGAGTGCAAATGTAATTCAAAATTTCTTAATTATATTTTGAAAAATGGCTCAAGCATAAATATTACATTAAATTAACAGAACATAGTACAATAAAAAAAACCCGACAATTTGTCGGGTTTTTGATGCGGAGGCTGAGGGAGTCGAACCCCCGGTCCGCTCTCACGGACGACTGTTTTCAAGACAGTTGCGATAAACCACTCTGCCAAGCCTCCATTCTTAAATAAACATAGCTGTTTCGTTAAGCGATTGCAAAGATATAGCTGTTCTCTACATTTGCAAAAAAATATTTAACTTTTTTTGAATTAATTTTCAATTGCCTTATAGATGTCGGCAAGATTACGGCCCAATCCATCGTAATCGAGTCCAAAACCAATTAAAAAATGGTTAGGAACAGCAAATCCTGCGTAGTCAATCGGCACCTCAAATTTTATAGCATCTGGCTTAACCAACAAGCTAAAAAGACTGATGGATGCAGGATTGTGTTTTTTTAATTCAGGGAAAAAATAATGTAAAGTGCGACCGCTATCTACAATATCTTCCAATATTATGACATCTCTTCCCTCAAGTTTACAATCTAGACCAAGCATCTGTGTTACTTCACCGCTCGATTGATCTCCAACATAAGATTTTAGTTTTACGAAACTGATCTCACAATCAATGCTCATCTGTTTCATAACCTCAGCGGCGAACATGAAAGCACCATTCATAATGCCAAGAAAAACAGGGGTTTTACCGGCATATTTTTCAGAAAGAATTTTACAGATTTCTGTAATTCTGTTTTGAATAATTTCGTGCGTCAAAAAGGTTTCAAAGGATTTGCCATGAGCTGATATGATTGCCATGCCGATTATTTTTTAAATTATTGAATAATTGCCGTAAAGGTATATTTTTAGAATGCTTGTGGGAAATAAAGAGGAGATTTATTATTTGATTTTTATTGCGCTCAGTGTTTTGCCCTTAGTGTAAATCAATGTGCTGCCATTATCATTGAAAAGATCTGAAAAAAGATAGTTAGGCTCAGTTATAATTGGAAATCCTTTTATGATTTTTTTATCAAAATCAAGCAAATTTAGTTCCTTGTCTATCATATTGTAAGAGGCAATTAGATTTTTACCACTCGAGTTGTATTTAACACTTAAAATCAGGTCTTGTTTTTTTGCAAAATCATAGTTAAAAATTTCTTTCAGTTTTTTATTTTCATCAAGCGTATGAACCATGAGTTTAGTGCCACTCAGTCTTGCGAAATCAATTTTGCCATCATTGTTGAAATCGAAGGGGCAGAAACTAACATTTTTGTTAAGTTCTTTGATGGATTGAAAACTTTTTTTTCTGCCCTCAAAATCTATGATGTCGATTTTACCGCTATTGGAACAGGCATAGAGTTTGTTTTCAATGCTGTCTGTAAAAATACCCTCAGGAAAGTTTGCTTCGAGAAAAATGCTTTTATAAGTTTTTCCTTCATTGTCAGCCATATACAGCTTTCCCTTGCGGCTCATGCATATCAGTAGTTTTTTGCCATTGTAATTATAATATTGAATTGGGAAATGAACTGTTCCTGTTTTGCTATTTGGATTCCAACCGGAAATTGGTTTGCCATTTTTATCGTAGCCATATACTTTTCCATTGCTACATCCTACAAAGAGACGAATTTCTTTATTGTTTGAGAAAACATTTAATCCGTTCGATGCTTTAGATGCCAAGGCAATTTTTTTGAGCACTTCGCCATTTTTATCAAGAATATAAATGCTTTGTAGGGTATTAAAAACGTATTGAAGTTCACCATTTGAGTAAAAATCAATCTGATGAAATTTTGACTGCACTTTGGAGTCGAGCGGTTTTTTCCAAATTATCTCACCCGTTCTACTAATCAGGTACAATCTGTTTTCATTGTCCTGAACCATGATTTCAGATTCTTTACTTACTGGATTGTATACCTGAGATGGACTTATAGCCACATCGGCTTCTAAATTACAACGCCATACGAGATTGGTTTCTGTTTTTTCAATTCCCTTAGGGTCGAAAGGACAGTTTAGACTTAATGAAAAACTATTTGAACCCAAACTTTTCAAATGAATTAGAATAGGACCAAATTGCTCGAAAAATTTAAAGTTTTTGTCCCAATACAGATCAGTTTTTTCATCGGAAAATATTTTTAAAAAAGGCAACATCGACTTAGCATTGATAATAAAACAAGCTGCAGCGGCCTGCTTTATTTGAGCATTCATCGATTTATAAGTGTCAAGCTTATCAATGGTTTTTCCACTTGTATAATTTTCTATCAAGGTTTCCAATACAGTTGCAGATCCAGCAAAAACAACATAATTGCCTAGAATAAGGCAATAGAAATTAGCCGACTGTTCAACATTGTCTCCGAAAATAGGTTTGAGGAGTGCCGAGGCTGAAATTTTAATGGCTGAGCGATTTTTAATTTTTAGATTTTCTAAAATGCCAAAGTCGTTGCCAAACTGATTAATCAGTTTTCCTGCCGATATGCTGTCCTTTGATTTTAAGATAAAAAATTTATCCGCATTAAAAGTGTTTTCGGTTGGTTCAGTAATAAGAAAAACTGCTTCCTCAGATAGCCAGGGCAGGACATATTTATTAAAATCAGGATTAAAATCTGAACGGGAGTTTTTAAAGTTCGTAATATTCAAATATCTGACAAATGCAAAGTTTTCAGGAATCAGCCCCGCAAATGTAGGTTCGCTTTTTTGACTTTGTCCCGCAAGCCAATTCCAAAAACTGCCTGTGCTGTTTAGCGTCAATTTTCCACCAAGTATAAGATTATTATTAGTAAATTTAATTTCGCCGCCCGACCATGAAAAATTTCTAAAAATCGGATCGGCAGCCAAAGAAGCTTCATTACCCACTTGGGTTAAGAAAAATGGCAAAAGCTCTAAATTAGCATAAAATGACAGGTCGCAATAGCTGTTTTTTACCATGTTGAATCTGCTATCGAAGGGTAGATTGTTGCCAGTATTGTTAAGGGCAACCAAACTGGCTTCTACAAAACTCACTTGTCTGCTTGCAATTAGTAAACCACGTGCAAAAGTAAAAACCCAATTGCCATATTGGGGGTGTCTGTATTCATAGATTTCAGACTTTAAAAATTGGCTTTTGTGCAAAAGTTCAAACTTGTTTTCTTTTGCAAATTGAGCGATATCGAATTTTGATAAGGGTATAATATGTGTCCAAACAAAGTCTTTACCATTCAAAGTGAGACATGATAGAACTTCCTTTTTTATTTTTTTATTGTTGAGTTGAGTAGTTTTCTCTAATAAGCTGTCCAGACAAATATATTCAGTCCGCCATTGTTCAAATGGTTTAACAGCATTGATATTTTCAAAATAGGGTAGTTTTGAAATGTTTTTATTAAAATCGGATGGATTTTTAATTTTGACAACAAAACAACTGTTGCTTGGAACGGCCTCTTCTGGATTGGAAGATACAAAGGGCGCTCTAAAAAAACCAAAATAGATACCCAAGAAAAATATCAGGCTAAGTAAAAGGAGTAAAGCTAATACGGGTTTGAAGCTGAGATATAATGCAGGATATATTTTGACGTAAAAGTATCTTTTCAGCATTATGTGCGAATTTGGTAGTTTTGTTTTGTTTCTGCGGCAAAAGTAATGAATTTGGTTTTAATATCTTATTTTTAAATCGCCAGCCTTATTTTTGTGCAATAATTTTTTTAAAGTCGATTATGGAACTTAACCTAATGCTTTATCAGTCTTTTTTGAAAATTAAAAAAGAAGCTGATGCTACCTATATATATGACCCAATTAGAAAAAAGTATTTAGTACTACAGCCCGAAGAATTAGTTCGACAATTGCTTATCGCTTACTTTGTTCAAAATAAAATATTTCCAACAAATAAAATTTCGGTAGAGGTTGGCCTCAAAATAAATGACATGCAGAAGCGATGTGATATCTTGGTCTATGATCATTGTTTTAATCCCTACATGATAATCGAATGCAAAGCTCCATCCGTTGATATAAATGATGCAGTTTTTTTTCAGGCGGCAACTTATAATCTTCCACTGCAGGTACCTTATATACTTTTGAGTAATGGAATCAGTAATTATTGTGCAAAATTGAATTATGAAAAAAATAATGTTGAAATCTTGCATGAATTGCCTGTGCTGAGTTGAAATTTATATCTAATCAGCTAACTTTCACTAATATTTGTTTCGGCTTTAAAGGCAAAAAAATTAACTTTGCGGCGTGATAGAAGACTGAAATTAATATAATTTTTACAGATAATTGACTGTCATTTGTTTATATATAAAATCTTTTAACAATTTTAAAACATAAAAACCTGTCATGAGCAAGACGTTGCGCTTTAATGCCTTAGATACCATTCTGTATCGAGAAAAAAAAGAGGTAAACACTCCAAGTGCCCGTATTTCCGAATATTTTGGAAGTCACGTTTTTACAAGAAAAGTCATGCAGGATTATTTGTCCTCAAAGATTTACAAACAATTTGTAAAAACAATAGATTCGGGTAAAAGTCTCGATCGCGATTTGGCTGATCACATTGCAGATGCAATGCGCAATTGGGCAATTTCAATGGGTGTAACCCATTATGCACACTGGTTTCAACCTTTGACAGGAAGAACTGCCGAGAAACATGACTCTTTTTTTACTTTGGACGATGATGGTAGTCCAATTGAAAAATTCAGCGGTGATTCACTTGTTCAACAGGAGCCTGACGGTTCTTCTTTTCCGGGCGGTGGCTTACGTACTACCTTCGAAGCGCGTGGTTACACAGCTTGGGATCCTACATCGCCAGCCTTTGTACTGGAGGTAGAGAACGAGAAAACCCTTTGTATTCCTACAATTTTTGTTACCTATGGTGGTCAATCGCTTGACTATAAATTACCCCTTTTAAAATCTGTTAGTTTCCTCGAGAAAGCAGCTGTTAAAGTATGTCA
>JBILRK010000035.1:0-9517 GCA_044372705.1 Saprospira sp.
GGTGGTTCAGGGTAAGAAGCCTGCCGATGATGTGGATGGTTCAGCCGCATTCAAACATAATATGGTTGATTGGAAGTCGCCTACAAAAACTACCCCAGATTTGAAAATTATGTTGCCTCAGGAAATTGAAAAGTTAAAAAAATCAGGCTCAAAATACAATGCACCAAGAACAGGCTACAAATGTACTGCGATTTTAACCCACAATCCACAGTCGGAACGCAGTGACACTTATCGCGAATATATGCAGGTTAAACTGATAGAACCAACTAAGCTGGGAAAAGATTACTATTATGAATTTTGGGTAGCTCGTGATGTTAATGCAAAATTTGCCTCAAATAACATGGGTTTTGTGTTGTCGCCCAGTCCACTTTTTGAAAATTCTTTTGAACCCTTAATTCAGTATAAACCAGACTTGAATGTCAGTGAAATCATATCTAAAGATAAGGTAGAATGGGTGAAATACTCAGGAATTATAAAGTCAGCAAACAGATCTTTTTATTTCGTGATAGGTAACTTTTTTGACAATGCCAAAACTATCATGGAGCCAGTAAAAGATGGCGGTTCTTTTGAAAATGCCTATTATTGGATTGATGATGTGGCATTGCATGAAGTTAGCCCTGAACCTGAACCGAAGCCAGAGATAAAAGTTGGTGAGGTAGTAAAATTGGATAGGGTATTTTTTGTTACTGCAAAATGGGACTTATTACCTGAGTCAAACGAACAGTTAAACGAGGTAGTTGAACTACTCAATAAATACCCAAGTATGGAAATTGCCATACATGGTCATACAGATGATAGAGGGGACGATAATTATAATTTAAATCTCTCTAAAAATCGCGCAGAATCTGTATATAAATATTTAACTAGTCAGGGAGCAATTGCTAAAGAACGCCTTAGTTATGAAGGGTTTGGAGAGAAAAAACCAGTTGCGACCAATGAAACACCCGAAGGAAGACAGATTAACAGAAGGGTAGAGTTTGTTGTGACTAAAATCGGAACTGATAACCTGGAGATCAACTATGATACCGAGGTGAAACCTTATACGGACAACGATTAAGTAATTCTTTAAAAATGGCTTTAGACATTAGTCTTCAGCCTTTTCTTTTAGCGTGCAGGACTACAGAAAATATTATATCTATATAGCTGTTGGCGTTGAGTTTATCGCGCTACTCTTACAGTTTTATATTGCTTTTTCAGCAAAAGAATCTGGTATTCATACTGTTTTTAAATTGAGTACTTTTTTTACTATTAATAGCAATTTCCTGCTTTTGATTTGTTACCTGATGTTGATATTTGCCGATTCGAATTTTTGGAAAAAAACTTCAACTCAAACGGCTCTATTAACCTACATAAGCTTTGTGTGTATTGTCTATCATGTTATGTTGCAGAACAGCTGGAATCCGCAGGGACTGCAATGGTGGGTGGCAGAGTTGTTTCATTGGGTAAACCCCCTGATTTATTTGATTTTCTGGCTTATATTTGTCGATAAAGGCAATTTGTCTTACAAACAAATTGCAGCTTGGCTTATATTTCCGACCATTTACTTCGTTTGGGTATTGCTAATTGGCGCATTTGGCTTGGGATATCCTTATCCTTTCCTGAATGTTGATAAATTCGGATTGTTTAGCGTAATTATGAATGGCTTTGTCTTGCTTTTTGTGTTAACAGGCATTGCAGCTATTTTAATTTTAATCGGGAAAAATCTTCCTCTCCAAAATGTCGTTAAAACAGACTCAGCGCAAAATAATTCATATTGATATGGATGCATTTTTTGCTTCAGTCGAACAGCGCGATTTTCCTGAGTTGCGCGGAAAGCCAATTGCTGTAGGCGGCGGAGAGCATAGAGGAGTAACAACCACCGCAAGTTATGAAGCCAGAGTTTTTGGTGTTAAGTCGGCAATGCCGGGCTGGAAAGCCAAACAACTTTGCCCTCAGCTTATTTTTGTAAAGCCACGTTTTCAGGCATACAAAGAAGCCTCCGACGCTGTGCATAATATTTTTTTAAGATACACCGATCTGGTGGAGCCCCTCTCTCTGGATGAAGCTTTTTTGGATGTTACTGAAAATAAAATGGCTGAACCCTTGGCCATGGAATTGGCAAAAAAAATAAAGGAAGATATCTGGAATGAGACTTCATTGAGCTGCTCTGCCGGTATTTCATACTGTAAGTTTTTAGCAAAGGTGGCTTCCGACTTGAATAAACCCAACGGACTCACGCTCATTCATCCCGAAAAAGCTGAAAAATTCCTGGAGGAACTGCCGATTGAAAAATTTTATGGAGTGGGAAAGGTTACAGCCCATAAAATGCATCATTACGGTATTTTTAAAGGAGCTGACCTGAAAAACTGGTCAAAAATAGCCCTAGCCAAAAGATTCGGAAAAGTAGGGTTGTTTTATTACGATATCGTAAGAGGTGTCGATAATCGACCGGTAAAAAATGACAGAAAAAGAAAATCGCTAGGCATAGAAAGAACCCTCGAGGAAAATATCTCCGATGCTTTTGAAATTGAAAATGTATTAGCTATGCTAGTCCCAAGGTTTTATGCGAGACTGAAAAAAGCTGACAATTTTGGCAGAACGATTACCTTGAAAATTAAAAGCGGTGACTTTCAAATTATGACCCGTAGTAGATCAAGGGATTATTTTTTTATGGAACAGGAAGAAATTTTAGAAACGGCTTTAGCACTCTTACAAGAGAGCAAAGGCTTGTATGAAAATATCAGGTTATTGGGACTTTCGGCTTCTAATCTTCAAAAAAATGTAGATGATGAAACAGAAGAATGGGTGCAATTAAAATTTGACTTTTGAATGTAAATTATTAGATTTCAGTTACTAGGTATCTGACGCTAGTATTATTTAATAGTAGGACTTTTTAACAGGGAAAGGTTATTTACAATTGCCTGCTTATTAAATTTTTTAAATTAACATGGTGAATTTTATATATCGGGACGAACATTTTGTGGCCATCAATAAACCCAATGGACTTTTGGTTCATCGCAGCTATATTGCTTCCGATGCATCGGAATTTGCGCTGCAACTTGTTCGTGATGCCCTTGGACAATATGTTTATCCTGTACATCGGCTCGACCGCAAGACCAGTGGCGTTTTAATTTTTGGCTTAAGCTCGGAAATAGCCCGAAAAATACAGGAATCGATGGAAAGTGGAGCTGCGCAAAAGCGTTATTTGGCCATAGTTCGAGGCTTTTTTCCTGATGAGCTACAATTAAATCATCCACTTATTAACGAAGCAGGTAAAAGTCAAGAGGCTGAGACCTTTTTTAAAATAATAAAGAGAACAGAATTAGATATTCCATTAGGAAAACATGCTACTTCGCGTTATTCACTCATTGAAGCCTTTCCCAGAACGGGGCGGATGCATCAGATTCGTAGGCATTTGGACCATTTGCGTCACCCTATAATCGGCGACAGACCCTGGGGATGCAATAAACAGAACAAACTTTTTCTGGATAAATGGGAAATGAATACCATGATGCTGCATGCTGTTTCAATGAAAATCCCACATCCAATAAGCGGCGAATTGATTGAAATAAATGCTGAATTGCCGACGGAGTTTGAAAGAACGCTTGATCTTCTTGGCTTAAAATAAAAAGGCGGAACCTATCGATTCCGCCTCCTCGTACTAGTCTGACGAATTTTCACTATGCGATGCTGATCATTTTTTTCTTCTGTGATTCAATCGCAATTTTGTTTTTGGGAACATGAACCTTCAAAATCCCATTTTCAAATTTACAATTGATTTTCTCTTCGAAAACATTATCGGGCAAAGTGAAATTGCGCTCGAATGATTTGTAACTGAATTCCTTTCTGGAATAACCGTTATGATTTTCCTCTTTCTCGTCATTCACCTCGGCTTTCACAGTCAGTATTCCTTTTTCAATGCTGACCTTGAAATCATTCTTCTTGTAGCCTGGAACTGCAAACTCAATGTCATATAGCATTTCCTCATCCTTGATGTTGACAGCAGGCAACATCTCTCCATCTCTAAACAGCGAAGGCCAAGTCAGTTCGCGGTCAAAAAGGTCGTTCCAAAATGTTCTTTGAAGCGGGTTCAACTGGTTTCTTCTCTCGAGTAGTGTCATAATAGTTTGAAATTAAATTGTTAATAAATTATGTTACTAATTATATTACAAAGTTACAATGCAATATCATTGCAAAAAATGACGACTATCAATTGAGGAAAAAAATATGAATTATTTTTGAGTGTACTTATTTACTGATAAAATTTGTGGGTGCAGTTGGCAGATTTTCTTTTGGTTTTATATTGCCGTTTATTTTTAGCTGCACTGCATTGTTTTCGGGATCATTGCTGTAAACAGTGACAAATTTTGTAAACTGCCCGATTCGGTTAGTGTCATAACTCACCTTAATCTCACCTTCTTCTCCAGGCATAATTGGTGCTTTTGTGTAATCAGGACTCGTGCATCCGCAGGTTTTTTGTACCTCGCTGATGATAAGTGGGGCAGTGCCTGTATTTTTAAATCTAAAGATTCGTAACCCGTTATCACCTTGAAATAGTTCACCATAATTGATTTCTTTGACTTCAAATTCAATCTTTTGGGCAAAAAGATTTAGGCTGCCAAGCATTAAAACAGATAAAATAAACTTTCTCATAAATTTTGGTTTTTAATAATTAACTAATAGATTAGTTATAAAACGAAAACGAAGATATGAAACTTATTTTAATAACTATATATTTAGTTGAATATTTTTTGACATAAAAAAACCCTGCATTTGCAGGGTCTTCAATATGTTGATTCAATTATTGATTGAATAAGCTTTTAGGAGCCTCGGGGGTAGGAGCAGCCTCAGGTTTAACATCACCAAAAATTTTCAATTGGTTGCTTGTTCCGCTTGTGGCATTTGTAGTAAGTGTTACATATTTTGTAAACTGTCCAACACGCTGAGTGTCATATTTTACTTTGATTTCTCCTTTTTCGCCCGGCATGATTGGCTCCTTAGGATAAGTAGGTACAGTACATCCGCAGCTACCTTGAGCGTTGCTGATGATTAGTGGAGCAGTACCTGTGTTGGTAAATTTGAACACACGTACACCATCGGCACCTTTTTCGATTAAACCGTAGTTTACTTCGAGAGATTCGAATTTAATGTCTTGAGCAGAAACAAAATTAACTGCAAAGAAAAGTACTGCAATGATTGAGCTTAAAGTTTTCATACGCGGTATTTGTTTAAAATAAAGTTTAAAAATAAATTTTATAAATAGTTAATATTCAGCTTTTCAATGATTTGCGATTTTAAAGCTATGATTTTTGCTTAAAAGCATTACAAAAGTAATGAATTAAAATTAAAAAACAGAAAAAAATATGGGTTTAACTAAACGTTTAGTTTTTTTAAGTTAATCCGATGTTGATATAAATACCAAGCACCGTGCCAATAAAATAATGAACCGCAGAAAAAATTAAAAAAAAATGGAATTTCATCAAAAGGCCAGCATTCAAATTTCGAATCCTTAAGATTTTTTGTACATTTGCAAAGAATCAACTAAGGGCTACAATATTTAAATTAAACCTATATGAGCGAAGTAAAAGTAAAAAGTTCAAAGTCTAAATTCTCAAAAAAATTCATAGAGGAAGCACTTGCAGATTTCAAAGTTGCTTGTATTAGTCGCGAAGCCAGTTTGAGCGGCAGGAAAGAAGTGCTGAGGGGTAAGGCAAAATTTGGAATATTTGGTGATGGTAAAGAGATTCCACAGGTTGCGATGGCCAGGGTTTTTAAAAATGGTGATTTTCGCTCGGGATATTACCGAGATCAGACATTTATGCTTGCAAGCGGCCTCGCAAATGTTCAACAGTTATATGCTCAATTGTATGCGCATGCAGATGCTGAGCATGATCCTTTTTCCGCCGGAAGACAAATGAATGCACATTTTGCCACGCCTTTAGTTGACAAGGAAGGAGAGTGGACCAATCATACCCAACTTAAAAATGTAAGTTCAGATATCTCACCTACTGCAGGCCAAATGGCAAGGGCATTGGGATTGGCATTGGCATCGAAAAAATATCGCGAGTGCCAAAAAAATATGGGCGAATATGCCGACAAATTCTCTGTAAATGGGAATGAGGTGTCTTTTTGCACTATTGGTGATGCCTCAACTTCGGAAGGTGTTTTTTGGGAAACTATCAATGCCGCAGGTGTGCTGCAGGTGCCTTTGGCAGTTTTTGTTTGGGATGATGGCTATGGAATTTCTGTGCCAAGACATTTTCAAACAACAAAGGGTAGTATTTCTGAAGTGTTGAAAGGTTTCAATTCTGATGAAAATGGCAAAGGTGTTGACATTTATACCGTTAAAGGTTGGGATTATGTTGCACTTCGCGACACTTTTGATAAAGCCATCGAAAAAGTACGTAAAACACATACGCCCTGTCTCTTTCATGTGCAGGAATGTACACAACCGCAGGGGCACTCTACATCTGGCTCGCACGAGCGTTATAAAAGTCAGGAGCGTCTCGATTGGGAAAAAACACAGGACGGGATTGAACAGATGAAATCTTGGCTGATTACTCAAGGCGCTGCTACTGAGGCCGAATTGACAAAAATTCAGGAAGATGCAGCAAAAGAAGTTAAAGATGCTATCAAGGCTGCATTCAACGCTTTTAATAACCCGATAAAAACAAATCAGCAGGAAGCACTTGTATTTATTGACGCATTGCTTGCCGCTACTAATAATAAAGAAAAAGTCAGTGCCTTGAGAGAGGCTTTAGCTAAAGCAATTGACCCTATTCACAAGGATATTGTAAAATTTTGCCGTCAGGTCTTACATGCCGTCAGGGCGGAATCTTCTGCAGAAAAGACAGCCTTGAAGGATTACACATCCGGTTTTATAGCTAAATTCAAAGAGCTATATACTTCAAAGCTTTATAGCGATACAAAATATGCTGCATTGAAAGTAGAAGAAGTAAAACCTGTTTACAATGAGGATTCGCCTATAAAAAGCGGATTCGAAGTATTGAATGCATGTTTCGATTATCATCTTGAAAACAACCCGGCATTTTTTGCTTTTGGCGAAGACGTGGGTAAAATTGGTGATGTAAATCAAGGATTTATGGGCATGCAGGATAAATATGGAGTTGAACGTGTTTTTGATGTCGGAATCCGCGAGTGGACCATCATTGGTCAGGCAATTGGTATGTCGATGCGCGGTTTGCGCCCTCTGGCCGAGATTCAGTACCTCGATTATCTGATTTATGCTGCCTCTGCGCTTTCAGACGACATGGCTACCCTACGTTACCGTTCCAATGGTATACAGCAAGCGCCTGCTATCATCAGAACCCGTGGTCATCGACTTGAAGGAATCTGGCATTCGGGCTCTCAAATGGGACTTTTGCTAAGCAGTCTTCGCGGAATTTGTGTGCTTGTGCCGCGCGATATGACCCGTGCAGTAGGTTTTTATAATACGATGTTAAAATCGGACGACCCATGCGTGGTGGTTGAATGTCTGAATGGCTATCGCCTCAAAGAGCAAATGCCCGAAAATATTGGTGAATTTACCGTTCCGGTAGGTGTTCCCGAAATTCTGCAATCTGGCAGCGATCTTACACTCGTTACCTTTGGTTCTTGTGTCCGCATAGCACAGGATGCAATCAAGCAATTGGAAGAATGTGGCATTTCGGTAGAACTTATCGATGTGCAGTCTTTATTGCCATTTGATGTGCATCACAGCATTGTTGAATCGGTCAAAAAAACAAACCGTTTGGTGGTGCTTGATGAAGATGTGAGCGGAGCCGCTTCTGCCTTTATCCTGGATAAAATTTTGGTGGAGCAAAAGGCCTATTTTTACCTCGATTCAGAACCGCTTACCATTCATGCCGAGGATGTCCGTCCTGCTTATGGTTCCGATGCTGACTATTTCATTAAACCTTCTGTAGAAGATGTTTTTGAAAGAATTTATGAACTTATGCATGAGGTAAATCCGAAGCAGTTCCCATAGAACAAATTAATATATATAATGACAAAAGCCCGACTGAAACTCTTCAATCGGGCTTTTTGATTAGAATTTGAGCTGATCAACAGCTTCTATAATTACTTTCAAAATATCTTCTTCCCCTTCGGCTGCTATGCTCAAATCGGCTGCTCCGTAGTAGGGCAGTCTTTGAAGATATAGTTTATAAATATGATTTTTTAATTCATCATCAGGGACAGCTGCAATTAGTGGCCTTTTACTTTTTTCCTTTTTTAGACGCTCGCTGATGATGTCAATGGAAGGATTCAAAAATATAGTTAATCCTCTCGATTTCATCCAGCTCATGTTGTCTGCAAAGCAAGGCGTGCCACCTCCGGTTGAGATGACCGTATTTTCTCTGTAAATTTTGTGCAAGGTATCGGTTTCCATAGTTCTGAAAACTGCTTCGCCTTCATCATTAAAGATGTCAATAATTTTTTTTCCGGCTGAGGCTTCAATTGCCGAGTCGAGATCGATGAAATAGTAACCTAGCTTATCTGCTAATGCCTGACCTACATAGCTTTTACCGCAGCCCATAAATCCAATAAGAAAAATTGTCATGTGTAGTTTAAAGTTGGCAGTCCTAAATAAGATCTAAGGGTTTGTCGAAATCATCCGACATATGAATTTTTCCTTTTGCGAATCCTAATTCCCTCGTTTTGACCTTTGATTTTATCTTATGTTTTGTTTTAAGAAAATCAATAAAGTCCGCTACTTCATTTCGCAGCGCAATGGGTAGTGAGGCGATTTCAAATTTGAGCATATAGTGTTTGCCAAGTTCATTTTTATAGTCATAATCGTTTTCAAGGTCAATGATGCCGCTCATTTCCTCGACTGAACCAACTGTGTTTTCTACATCTTTGTATTCCATAGTCAGCCTTGAAAAATAATTCTCTACCAATGCCGATAGGCTAATATTATGCTGTTTTGCATAGCTCTTTGCCTTTTCAATCACTTCTTTTTCAAGGCTAAGGGTAAGTTTTGTATTCATTGTTATACGTATTCTTTTATTTAATCTATACGTATAATTCATTTTCTTTCTTTTTTGTTCCCTATCCTCCAAATTTTTTCAAAAAACATATAAGAATAATGTCAAATAAAACAAAAGAGGAAAGAATTGTAGAGACTTTCCTCTTCAAATCTTTCCTCTTCAAGTCTATATATCTTTCCTCTACTTAATCCAGTCAAGCGCCTTATTCACAAAGCTTGTCAAATCGGCACCTTTGAGCATGCCTTGTTGTAAGCGAGCGAGATCGAAGAGTTGAGCGGCTTTGTCGCCATCGTTATTTTTGATAATTTCTGACATCAGCGGGTGATTGCTGTTGACAACCACATTGTAATATTCAGGGAAATTACTGTCAAGTCCCTGCATCATCGACATCTCGCGCATGCGACGCATAAACTCGGGACGGGTAATTTGAATTGGGAAGGCAGTAGGAGAGAGCGCCTCCAATTTTACTGTTGCGCCATCATCTGTGATCGCGGCAGAGAAGATTCCCTCGAGTTGTTTTTCCTCCTCTTCGCTTAGCACCGATGCAG
>JBILRK010000036.1:0-9388 GCA_044372705.1 Saprospira sp.
TCGCCAATTCCATTTGCTCAGGTAATTGTTAACGGCAATAGCAGCTACGGTGCTACAAGTAACGAAAAGGGCGAATATAAACTGGAATTCCCCGAAAATGCAACACATCTTTATGTGTATTATGCTGGCTACAGTAACAATTATGTTGACCTCAATGCCAATAAAAAAGATATAATAAACTTTGAAATAGAGGAGCAAGAAATGTATTTGGATGCAGTAGTTGTTACCGAAAGTAGCGGAAGAGTTGACAGATTGGAATCGCGTCAAATTCAAAGAGTACCAAATTCAGCTGTAAAATCAAGCAAGAGAAAAACTGAAAATCTGGCCCTACCAAGTCAGAAAGAAGCTGAAAAATTTGCAGAGTTACCCGTTGTGGTAGAAATTGCTGACAAAGTAGTTTTTGAAGATTTGAAACCTCAGGTTGAATTGGGACAAATGGATGAAGATAAAGCAATGCTAAAAGATGAAAAAGCCTTAAGAAACAAAGGTGCAGTATTGCAAAAACCAGTAGTTCCAGCTGGTAATTATTATATCGCCCGTGAATTTTATGCACCCAAATATGAATCGAAGGAACAACCCTCGCAGCGTAGCGATTTTAGGTCAACTATTTATTGGAATCCACGCCTAAGCATCGGTGAAAACGGAAAGGCTAGAATCAGTTTCTACAATTCCGATGACATCACACAGTTCAGGGTTACTGTCGAAGGCTTTGGCAACAATGGCAATCTTGGTCGTTGTGAGTATAAATATTTCATACAGCTTCCTGTTGAATTGACTGCTAAAATTCCAACAGAATTGCTTACCGAGGACAAGGTGTTTATCCCACTTAGCATCACCAATAATACAGATGAATCAGTAAGCGGTAGATTAACTGTTGCCCTGCCCGAAAATATTAAATTCATCACAGTTCCTGCATCGAATGTATCATTGGCAGCACGCGAAGCAAAAACTGTTTTCATAGAAGGTCTTGTTGACAGAAATCCTGCAAATGGAAATCTTAGTATCAGCTTTGAAGCCAAAGGATTGATAGATGAAATGTCAGTTGCTATAAAAACCAGGCCGAGAGGTTTTCCTGTACGAATCACGCATAGTGGTGACAAACTAAAGGATGCCATTAAATTTAATATCAAAGATCCGATTGCAGGTTCGCTAAAAGCTACAGTCAAAATTTATCCCAACAGCATCGATCAGGTGATGGGCGGGATGGAAAGTATGTTGCGTATGCCGGGCGGATGTTTCGAGCAAACATCGAGTTCTAACTATCCAAACATTCTGGCGTTGAATTATCTGCGTGAGACCAACAGCAGCAATCCGACTTTGGAAAAAAGTGCCAAGGAATACCTCGAAGTTGGTTATGGCCGACTCACAGGTTATGAATCGAAGGAAGGCGGTTTCGACTGGTGGGGCCGCGACCCGGCACACGAAGCACTCACAGCCTATGGTCTGATGCAGTTTATCGACATGAAATCGGTTTACAGAGTTGATCAGGCCATGATTGACAGAACCGTAAAATGGCTGCTTGGCCGTAGAGATGGTAAGGGTTCTTGGAACAAAAATGCGAGCTGCCTGCACAGTTGGGCCACATCCGAAATCACCGACGCCTACATTGTATGGGCGATGACAGAAGCCGGGATGGGTAAAGAAATATTAAAGGAATTGGATAAATCTTACAGCGATGCAGTAAAAAGTGAGGATCCATACCTGATTGGATTGGTGGTGAACGCCCTTTACAATGTCAAGGATAAACGTGCCGATGAATTGATGCGCGAATTGGTAAAAACTCAGAAGCCTGACGGCAGTTTTATGGGTCTCAAAGCTTCTGTTGTAAACTCCACTGGCAATGCGCTGAAAGTTGAAACGACTGGACTTGCTGCTCTGGCAATGATGAAGACAAGTGGATACAGCAAACAGTTGGCCAATGCAGTAGGCAGTATTCAGGGCAGCAAAGACTACTATGGTTATGGTTCAACTCAGGGAACTGTTCTGGCACTCAAAGCGATCATCGGCTTCACCAAACTGAACAAAAGACCATCTGAAGGAGGTACCTTTGCGCTAACAGTGAACGGCAAAAAAGTGATTTCTTTGACTTACAAAGCTGGTGACAAAGACATGGAAATTCCCGATTTGACACAATTCCTAGGCGAAGGGGAACAGCGTATCGAAATTGCATACGAGGGCACAAAAACGGCCATGCCTTATGAACTTGAGCTCACTTATACTACCCGCATGCCTGACAATTCAGCAAAGTGCGAATTGCAGCTCGCTACCAGTCTGCCAAAAAACAAGGTTAAAATGGGCGAAACCGTCCGTATGAATACTCAACTGAAAAGTGTTTCGAAAAGACATCAGCCGATAGTGATGACCATGATTGGTATTCCGGCCGGACTTTCTGTACAAATTTGGCAGCTCAAAGAATTGCAAGAGAAAAAAGCCTTCGATTTTTATGAAATCTTCGATGGATATGTAGTGCTTCATTATGAATCGCTCAGCCCTGGCGAAACGAAAGAAATCAATCTGGATCTAAAAGCCGATATCCCAGGCGAGTTTGAAGCGCCTGCTTCAACTGCCTTTCTCTACTACACACAGGAGCACAGGGTATGGAGTAAGCCCGAAGCTTTGACAATAAATTGATAATTGATAAATCGTGTTGTGACTCAAGAAGAGGCTGTCATAGATTATTGGCAGCCTCTTATATTTTTTATGTAGAAATACAAATCAAGGGTTGAAAGATAAATAACTTTAATTGTAAAATGTTGTTAAACAATAACATATCACCCCTACGGGGCTTTTTTCTAATCTAATACAATTTTAACTAAGAACATCTGACTCCTACCGGAGCCATTTTTTTGCTCTATCGAAGCAAAATGTTCCTAGAATAAAGAGTAAACGGGGATAATGGACAAAAAGTAGGCTATTTTTTGTCCATTACTCCTAAAATTTCTTTTTAATCTTTTATACTATTTTAGAATTCTCAGCCCTGTTATTTAGAAATACTATTGAATAAAGCCATCTAAATTACTTTAATCTATTCACCAACTCCTTCAAATTCTAAAAGAAATTTCAATTCATCTGGTTTTATTCATCAGAATCTGATTATCAAAACTCACATTAGCACATCTAAAATGTCCCTCCGGACATTTCTTATGCCCATGCGCACCACAGGGACGGCAGCTTAGTTTTTCCTTTGTTTCAACGATGATGGAAATATCGGAAAGGGGTCCGAAACCAAATTTTGGGGAGGTTGAACAGAATACAGCAGTAACGGGCGCATTCATAGCAGAGCAGATGTGCAGCGGACCCGAATCGAGCACATAGTTCATTTCGGCTTGTGACATCAGCGCTGCATCCTTGAGGAAACTGAGTTTGCCTGCCAAAACCTCGATTGACTGATGCTGACACATATTTTTGAGTCTATTGCATTTCTCAGCATCTGCTGCCGAGCCCAATAAGTAAGCTCTTTTATTTGTTGGCAAGCTATCAATAAGCGCTGCCCAACGCTCAAGTGGCAATGCTTTGGTAGCCCAGACAGTTGCCGGAGAAATTGTGATAAACGGTGCCGCAAAATTTTCTGTTGTGTATTTCCAATCTTCCGCAGATGGATACAGTTTTGGTTTTGTAGCTATAGTATCACTTAAATCTGCAATGAGTTCTTGGTTTCTTTGGGTCTCATGTTTATCCCAGTGGTGATCGATTCTTTTTGTAAATAGAAAGGAGAGTGGATTTTGTCTGAAACCGATTTTTTCTTTTGCCCCTGAAAGTGCAGTAATTAAACCGCTGCTGAAATGCCTGTGGACATTCACAACAACATCATATTTATTTTTTCTGACTGCTGATATTAGAGAAAAAAGGCTCTTCAATTTATTTTTTTTATCGAAAAGCAGGACTTTTTTTAGAAAAGGATGCCCTGCCAATATTCTTTCATTGCCCTTTTTTAATAGAAAATCAATTTCGGCATCGGGATAAAAGGCTTGTAATTTCTCGATAAGCGCTGTCGCCAAAATTACATCACCAATGAAGGCAGTTTGAATAATCAGAATTCTTTTGGCCACCTCCTTAATTTTAGTTTTGATTATTATCCAATCTTTTCTTTCGGTAAACCAGATAAAAAAGTGTGCCGGTAAGTACGCCAGCCAATCCGAATAAAATAATCATCAGTTCTGTAGAACCAAGTTGACGCAAAAGATATGCGAGCGCAATAAAAAAGATATTCACCAAGGCCAAGACTGCAGTAGCCTGCAAATGTGTAAATCCAATATCTATTAGCAGGTGATGCACATGTGTACGGTCGGGATGAAAAGGGGATTTGCCACGCATGACACGCAAAATAAAAACCCTCAAGGTATCAAAGAGCGGTATAATAAGGATTCCAACTGCCACCGCAGGCACCGACTCAATAAACCACTCTTCGTGCCATGTTTTGTTACTTTCGATAAATGAGATGGATAAAATAGCTGCTGTTAAACCAACAATGAGTGAACCTGTATCGCCCATAAAAATTCTAGCAGGTGTGACATTATAGTACAAAAATGCCAATACTGCCCCAATATTAGACGCAGCTAAAACAGTTAAATCCAATCTGCCATGTAAATAAAACCAGACTCCAAAAGCTGTACAAGTAATTATACCAATTGTTCCGGCTAGTGCATTAATCCCATCTATCAGATTAAAAGCATTAATTATTACAATAATAGTAAATACAGATAGCGGAATTGATATCCATTCTGGAATGTCATTTATACCGAAAATACCATATAAGCTGCTCAATTGAATTTTGGCATTATATACTAGAATAAATGCAGCCAATAGCTGACCAAAAAACTTTTTAAATGGTGTAAGCGGAATAATATCGTCTTTTGCTCCAATCAAAAATATGATAATATATGCACAAAGAACGTACTTAATGTATTCATGTTGTGGATTAGCACAAGAATCAAAAGGAATCCAATAGGTGATGGAAAAAATTAGCCCCGCAAAAATACCTATGCCACCCAATGAAGGCGTTCGTTCCTTATGAGATCGACGTTCATCAGGTTCATCATATAAATTTTTCGCAACAGCAATTTTGATAATTGACGGAATTGCAAAGAAAGAAATGACAAAAGCAGTTATAAAACTGGGTATAATATCGAACATATGTGTTACTGCCGCTATTAGATGCGACAGAAAATGTTATAATTCTGTTAAAATTTGTTTCAACCTTTATAATAACTGAAAAGATACCTGTTTTATTATAAAGTTCTTAACAAAGTTCTCATGTCTATTCTTTCCGATACAATTTTTTCTACTTCTTCTATAGCAACCCTTTCCTGTTTGGTTGTATCGCGTTCGCGAATAGTCACTGTTCCATCAACTGCAGTCTGTTCATCGATTGTAATGCAATAAGGTGTGCCTATAGCATCCTGACGGCGATAGCGACGACCAATGGCATCTTTCTCATCGTATTGACATTCAAATGAATATTTAAGTCGGTCAAAAATATCTCGGGCTACTGAAGTGAGACCTTCATCTTTTTTCACTAAAGGCAGTACGGCGCATTTTACCGGAGCTAAAGCCGGATGAATGCGAAGTACTTTACGTGTGGCGTCTTCTCCGTCGGCATTGGGAATGATATCCTCCTGCAATGCATTACTCAAAATAGCCAAGAACATACGGTCGCAACCAACTGAGGTTTCCACTACATAGGGTACATAACTCTCTTTCAGTTCGGGATCGAAATACTGCATTTTTTTGCCCGATAGTTTTTGGTGTTCCGTAAGGTCAAAATCAGTACGAGAGTGAATACCTTCCAATTCGCGGAAACCGAAGGGGAAATTAAATTCTATATCAAGTGCGGCATTTGCATAATGTGCCAACTTCTCGTGGTTGTGGTATCTGTGCGAACTGTTGTCTCCAATTACAGCACGATGCCAGTTCATGCGTTTTTCTTTCCAGTAATTGTACCATTCCATTTCAGTGCCAGGGCGTACAAAAAACTGCATTTCCATTTGTTCGAATTCGCGCATGCGGAAAATGAACTGACGGGCAACAATCTCATTCCGGAAAGCCTTACCAATTTGTGCAATTCCAAATGGTATTTTCTGGCGTGAGGTGTTTACTACATTCAAAAAGTTAACAAAAATACCCTGTGCTGTCTCTGGGCGAAGGTAGAGCACATCGTCACCAACCGAGCCACCACCCTGAGTTGAAAACATGAGATTGAACTGGCGAACTTCAGTCCAATTGCGGGTTCCGCTTACCGGACATACAATTTCCAATTCATCAATTAAAGCTTTGAAAGCTTCGAGGTCATTGTTATTCATCACCTCGTTCATTCGGCGCAAAGCTTCATCTATTTTTGCCTGTGCTTCGAGTAAACGTGGGTTGGTACTGCGGAATTGTGCTTCATCAAAGGCATCGCCAAAGCGTTTTTTTGCTTTTTCAACTTCTTTTTCAATTTTTGATTCTTGTTTTCCAACATAAAATTCCTCAATGAGGTGATCAGCACGGTATCTTTTTTTGGAATCCTTGTTGTCAATCATTGGGTCGTTAAAGGCAGCTACGTGACCCGAAGCTACCCAAACCTGCGGATGCATAAAGATGGAAGAATCCAACCCGACAATGTTTTCATGCGCCTGAACCATAGCACGCCACCAATATTCCTTGATGTTATTTTTCAGCTGTACGCCATAGGGTCCGTAATCATAAACTGCGCTTAGAGATCCGTAAATTTCGCTCGACTGGTATATAAAACCGTATTCTTTACAGTGGGAAACAATGTCTTGAAAGTCCATTTTTATGATAGTTTGATTGAAACGCAAATATAGTAATCTTAACGGATTGAAAATAAATTTTAAAATTTTTAGTTAGTAAAACTTACTTGAAAATTAGAAAATGTCGCTTTATAAATGAAAAAGATTTAATTTTAGCGGTTTCCGTTTTTGAGTCTTTGATGACCTTTTAGGTTTAATCTACATAAAAGTGTGGTGGAAATACATTTTTATGTAGGTAAGTGAGTTTTGCCATTAATTTATGTGTTAGTTAAAATGGCAAGTTTAAAATACAAATATTAAAGTGTAATAATTTAGCAGCAAGCATTTAAGCTATTAATCTGTACTTTAATTAGAAGCTGTCTAAACAAACTTGTATATTTGCACTTTAAAATCAACAAAGAAATATCCATTCAAAAAATATGTCGCTTTTTCCGGAATATGATGTAATTGTGGTCGGTGCTGGTCATGCAGGTTGTGAAGCAGCCGTTGCTGCTGCCAATATGGGCTCGAAGGTACTGTTGGTCACCATGAATATGGAAACCATCGCCAAAATGTCCTGTAACCCTGCAATGGGCGGCGTTGCCAAGGGGCAGATTGTGCGCGAAATCGATGCCATGGGCGGCTACTCAGGCATTGTGACCGATCATACCATGATTCAGTTTCGCATGCTCAACCGTTCTAAAGGTCCTGCCATGTGGAGTCCCCGTGCACAAAGTGACCGCATGCGCTTTGCCGAGAAATGGCGTCTCATGCTCGAAGAACATCCGAATGTTGATTTTTGGCAGGAAATGATTGGCGGCCTCATCATCAAAGATGGCGCTGCTAAAGGTGTTATCACTTCTCTTGGTCTGGAAATTCCAGGCAAATCGGTGGTATTGACAAATGGCACCTTTTTGAATGGTCTTATTCATATTGGTGAAAAACGTCTGGGTGGTGGCCGTGCCGGAGAAAGTGCCGCTAAAGGCATCACCGAGCAGCTCGTGGAGTTGGGTTTTGAATCGAGCCGAATGAAAACTGGTACACCTCCCCGTATCGATGGAAGAACCATCAACTGGGATATCATGGAAGTGCAGCCTGGCGAAGACCCTGCCGGTAAATTTTCTTATACCGATACGCCAAAGTTGTTGGAACAACGCCCTTGCCATATTACTTATACCAATGAAAAGGTACATGAAATTCTAAAAACTGGTTTCGACAAGTCGCCGATGTTTACCGGGCGGATACAGGGCCTTGGCCCGAGATACTGTCCCTCCATCGAAGACAAAATCAACCGCTTTTCCGATAAGGACCGTCACCAGCTTTTTGTAGAACCCGAGGGTTGGAATACCTGCGAAGTCTATTTAAACGGTTTCTCCTCTTCCCTACCCGAGGATGTTCAATTCAAAGCACTGAGAATGATTCCCGGATTCGAAAATGCCAGAATGTTCCGTCCCGGCTATGCTATCGAGTACGACTTTTTTCCGCCCACTCAGTTGAAAATGACCTTGGAAACCCGTTTGGTCAGAAATCTCTTTTTTGCTGGTCAGATAAACGGTACTACCGGATATGAAGAGGCTGCCTGTCAGGGTATGATGGCAGGTATCAATGCGCATCTGGCTATCAATGAAAAGGATGGTTTTGTTATGCAACGTTCCGATTCTTACATTGGTGTACTCATCGATGACCTTATCAACAAGGGAACCAATGAGCCATACCGCATGTTCACCTCCAGAGCCGAGTACAGAATCCTATTGAGACAAGACAATGCCGACATCAGACTAAGTCCCTTGGCAGCTGCAATCGGAATCAATGTGGAGGAAAGAATGCAGCGGGTTGAAGCCAAGAAAAAAGCCGATGCCGACATCAGACAGTTTTTCGAGAACTATAGCGTAGATCCTTCCGAAGTTGAACAATATCTTGTTTCGTTGGGTTCGACCCCAATGCCTCAAAAAATGAAACTCATCAAAGTGCTGCTGCGCCCCGATGTGAGTATCACTGGATTGGCGGTCGTACTGCCCAAACTAAGAGATTTCATAGCACAATACGACCCCGAATTTGTTGAATACGCCGAGATTAATGCCAAATATGCGGGTTATATCGAGAAAGAACAGGAAATGGCCGATAAAATGAAAAGACTTGAATCAGTAAGACTACTCGATAGTTTCGACTATGCCCAGATTCAGGGTTTATCCTTAGAAGCCAGAGAAAAACTAAACAGAATAAAACCGGCTACTATCGGACAGGCAAGCCGTATCAGCGGCGTTTCACCAAGTGATATTTCTATATTGTTGGTTCATGTAGGAAGATAGGCTCAAACTATGCACGAACACAATTGCAATCATGAACATCACGAAACCCACGAACATGAAAGCCATGAGCATCATCATGGACATCACCACGGGCATCATCATCATGGGGACATTAAAAATCTAGGAATAGCCTTTTTCTTGAATCTTGCTTTTATGTTCATAGAGATAGCAGGTGGTTTGTGGACCAACAGCGTTGCAATCTTATCGGATGCTTTACACGATTTTGGCGACAGCCTGAGCATAGCCTTTGCATGGGGTTTGCAACAGCTATCTGAAAGAGGCAGGGATAAAAACTTTTCCTACGGCTACAAAAGATTTTCAGTACTAGGCGCAATTATTACCTCTTTTGTA
>JBILRK010000037.1:0-9359 GCA_044372705.1 Saprospira sp.
TCCATTTAAGGCGGGGCTTAGTTTAAAGCGAGCGCAAAGTAAAGGATTTTTAGTTTCTTAACAAAATATTTGTCAAATGAAAAGATGATATCTTCAGCAAAGAATCTAAAGAAAGGTCTTTTGGATAATTTTAGACCTTAATTACTTAATTTTGTGCAACAAATAAAAAGATTATAAATTCATAACAATGTTACCTTACCTTGAGAATATTCCTAATGCAGAAGAATTATTACTTGTGCACAATGAAATAAAGCCATATATTAATAAAACTGCAGTGCTTTCTCATCCCGATATCAATGCCATGATTGGAGCGGAAGTTTTTTTTAAATGCGAAAATTTTCAAAGCATTGGGGCTTTTAAAATTCGGGGTGCAGCTTCGGCAGCATTGGCCTTGACAGAGGAACAGCGCAAAAATGGACTTACTACACATTCTTCAGGCAATCATGCGCAGGCAGTTGCCAAAATTGCAAAGGAGCTTGGGGTAGCAGCCTATATTGTTATGCCAGATAATGCCCCTGCAATTAAGAGAAAATCAACTGAAGCTCATGGTGCCAAAATTATCGATTGCAAAGCAACAACTGCCGACAGGGAAGCAACACTGGAAAGGGTAGTTGCCGAAACCGGTGCCTATTTTATACATCCCTACAATGATTATAATGTAATTGCTGGTCAGGCAAGCGCTTGCATGGAACTACTGGAACAGGTCGAAGCGCTCGATGCTGTTTTTGCCCCAATCGGCGGTGGCGGACTAATGAGTGGAACGGCTTTGGCATTAAAAGCATTTTCTCCAAATACTAAAGCTGTCGGAGCAGAACCAAAAGAAGCCGATGATGCATACAGATCTCTCAAGGCTGGCTATATCATCGAAAATACAAGCACAAATACAATAGCTGATGGGCTAAGAACCACTATCCGCGAAAAAACATTTACTATCATGAGTGATCATCTCGATGAGTTGTTCACTGTTTCGGAAGAAGAAATTATTAGCGCCATGCGCATTATTTGGGAAAAATTGAAAATTACAGCCGAACCCAGCTGTTCTGTTCCCTTTGCGGCATTGATACAACAAAAAGAACGTTTCAAAGGACAGAGAATAGGCATCATCATCACAGGGGGAAATGTCGATTTGAATAAGCTGCCTTTTTAGCGTTAAAAGGCACTTAAACATTAAGTTTTTTTACAAATCTTATGAACAAAGAAATAGGCAATAACAGACTCGATTATTTGGATGCAATGCGTGGTATTGCTGCCATGATGGTATTAGTGGGACATTATATCAACTGGAAATTTAAAGATAATCCTGTAAATCAGGCATTGAGCTACATTTTTAATGCCAATGATGCCGTATCTTTCTTTTTTGTACTGAGTGGATTTGTACTGAGTTGGGCTTATTTTCAGAATATTTCCAAGCCTTTAGCAATCAACAAATACTATGTAAACCGTATTTTTAGACTGCATCCTGGATTCATTGTTGCCTTGTTGATTTGTCTTTTATATTACAACAGACATCAGTTGAATTTTGATAGATTCACAACATTATTTGTGTATAATAAAGAAATGTTTTGGGAAGAGTTTCTTATGTTCAGGGGATTCAACAATATTTTCCTTCCGGGTTGGACCTTGAGTGTTGAGCTGAATATGTCTTTTTTGATTCCCTTTATAATTGTCATTGGTAGGTATAATAAACAAGTGCTTTATCCATTATTGATAGCATCTGTCCTTGCCTCATATATTGTAGGCTTTTTCTTTTTCCATTTCGTTTTGGGCGCTTTAATAGCAGCAAATTATGATTTTATAATTGGGAATGATTTTAAAAAATCCTTTTTGTACAAATACAGAATACCGATTTTGATTGCTTCTCTGATATTATTTTCAATTAGAACAAATGACCGTATTTTTGGTACCTATGATAACATAAAATATATCCTTAATTACCTTAGAATTGATTTCTTTGTAATAACGGGCATTTCATCGGGGGTGTTTCTGCTTTATACCTTACATTTTAAATCAGTACAAAGAATACTTCAGACGACCATTCTACAGTTTTATGGCAGAATTTCCTACGGAGTATATCTTACACATTGGGTTTTTGTGATTGCTTTCTACGATAAATGGGATATGCTGTTGACCAAATTCAACGGGAACAAAACGAGCCTTTTTATTTTTGGAATTTTTGCTGTTTTGTTGTTGACTACCTTAACAGCAACATTGTTATATTATTTTGTAGAAAAACCCTTTATGAAAATGGGTAAAAAAATTGCAGACAGCATAAAAGCTAGATGGGTAATTTAATACCACAATGTCATTATTCCTTGGCTGTCTTTTGTAATTTTATTTTCTCCTTCTCCCCAATACCAGATAGGATTTCAATGTTAATACCATCTGAAATTCCAGTTTTTACCGCTATTTTTTCAAAACGACCTTTTGCTTTTTCTACTTCTACAAAGCTGTTACCCTTTTCATCAAAGATCAACTCCCTTTCCTGAATGGCTAGCACTTTTTCTCTTTTCGCAAGAATAATATCCGCATTGGCACTATAGCCTGCACGCAGAAAAACGCCCTCTTTTGGTTTGAGAGAGGCCCTGATTTCGAATTTTACTGCGCCGTTTTCTAAAACTCCTTTAGGTGCAATATACTCCAAAATAGCTTCGAACTGTTCGGTATCGAGGGCGCCAATGCTAAGTTTCAGTGGCATGCCTTCTTTTAGTTTTCCAACATCCGATTCATCGACCTTTCCCTCGAAAATAAGTTGCTGCATATCAGCAATTTCTGCAATGGTGGTCCCCTCGTTAAAATTATTGCGCTCTATGACGGATGACCCCACCTCGACTGGAACGTCCAAAATCATCCCGTCAACAGTTGCCTTTACAATATTCGAAACCTGTCCGCTTTTACCTGCAATGCCCTCCTGCATCAGCTGAAGATTGGCGATTGCCGCATCGAGCTCCTGACGGCGGATATCGACATTCATCTCAAAAGATTTTACATTATTTTGCGAGTTGATTTTGGCATTGTCGAGTGCATTTTTGGCCAATTCGAGTTCCAGTTTAAAACCTTCATATTCTTGAGCGCTTATCACACCCTCATCTAAAAGCTGCCTTTGTCGTTTTTCCTGCTTTTGGGCATTGTCAAAATTGGCGCGGGACTGTTCAATATCGACCCCATCTTTAAAAACCCGGCGCTGCCGCTCCAGCTCACGTTGTGCATCCTGATAGCGAAGTTCTGCCAAATCGACATTTGACTTGGCCTGATTCAGTGTGGTTGGGCTCGGAACCAGTTTTATTCTGGCTATGGCATCGCCTTTTTTTACTAATTGTCCGGCTGAAACAAAAAGCTCATCTATTACACCAGAAATTTGTGGTTTTATCAGAATCTCATTCCGTGGTTTTACCGATCCGCTTGCCACAGTTTTTTGAATAATGTCCATTTTTGTGGCATTAGCAAGCTCATAATTATCTCCATTGCCAGCGCCTTGTCCCCAAAAATAGGAGAACATCCAGAAGGAGCCAAAAAGCAGAATTGTCAGGATTGCGCCTATCAGAATTTTATTCATAATGCCTTATTTTTTAACTGCTTTCAATATAAAACCCTCTTTCATAAGCAACCTGATTACACCGTTCTGGCCACCCAAATGCGCTGCACCTACGGCATAAAAAGTCGGTTTTTCTTTAGAAAAAGCCTTGATTTTGGGAATCCATTTTTGATTGCGATTGGTGAGCAGCTCAGCTTCGCCATTTTCTAGGTCGCCAAAAAACTCTTCGCCCGACATTTCAACCATGCCATCGATATCTTGCGCAAGGTACATGTCGAGCAGTTTTTTAAATTCGGCTTTGCCGCTATTGGCATCTTTTTTTATTTCTTTGATAAGCTCTACCAGCGCCTTTGCCTGATCGGCATAAGGAATTTTTTCAAAGACATTAACCTGGTCTTCAACACTTTCAAGCCCATCAAATTTCATTTTACGTTCTGTGCCAATTTTCAACAACTCCATTTCGTAGGATTTTATACTGCCTTCAATCATATCCTGATAAAGGAAGGATTGCAGCAGCATAGGTTTCCATTTTTCAATCATTTCGAAGGGCATCATTTTAGCCTCGGCACTTTTGGCCTCTTTTTCGAAATAGGTTTTTACCATTTGGTAATCTTCTGGACTCACAAAATCGGCCAGGGTTTTTCCACCCTTCATGCCCGAAAGTGTCATGAGTTTAATCCCCATTTGCAGACTTTGGCTGATATCGATTTCCATCACCATTTTCTTGCACTTTTTGATGGTTTTCATTGTCTTTTCATCCAGAATGAAATCTTTTTCACTGATCATGTGAATGGTACCAAAAATATAAGACTTTTTGATGCCTTTGCCGCTCAATTCCCAGAGCAGAGAATTGTCCAGTTTATCGGGAACATTATTGGTCTTTTCCTGTGCCTTTGCAGAAACAAAGCTTAAGAAAAATAAAAGAAAGAGTGATTGAATTTGTTTGTACATATTAGTAATCTAAATAATTTTTTAAAAATGATCTTATATCAGAATTTGGCACATGATGAACAACTTGTATGCCGATTGAAGCGGCAGAACGAACATTGTCGGCATTGTCATCTATAAACAATGTTTCTGAGGCGGCGATATCGGCATCTTGCAGCACAAAGTTAAAAGTATCGACATCGGGTTTTCTTCTGCCGATGAGGTGAGAATAATAGGGCTTGTCGAAGAGTGAATCGAAGTCCAAATCGCCATGTTCAGCGTTTATGATATCATATACATCGCGCAAATGAATGCTGTTGATGTTGCTTAAAAGAAAGAGTTTAAAACCTTTTGCTTTTAATTCCCTAAGCATTTCGATTCTATAAGCGGGCATGTCGAGCAGCATGGCCGACCAGGCTTTTTCAATTGTCGGCCTGCCAATTTGTCCGTCGAGGGCAAGGCTAAGCGTCTCAACAAATTCATTTTCCTCTATTTCATTGGTTTCGAATCTTTCGAAAAAAGCTGCTTTGTGCAATGTTTCAAGTGCGCTGTCATGTGCTTCAATGTTTTCAAATAAAGATTTGAAAGCCATTGCCGTTCTGTTCATGTCCAAATTGAGTAAAACAGCGCCAAGATCGAAAATGATGTTTTTAATAGCTTGCATAAAAAATTCTGATATGAGCTCTTTTGGTTTTGGCGAACAAAAGCAGTTTAATTTTTTTTAAAAGGTAAAGTTAGCTAAACTGTCTCTCAAATCCTTTTTTTTGATGTCTCAGTTTATAATTTTGTATTTTTTAACTGCAAACTATAATTTAAAATTAACAAGATGCTGCCCGAAGAGATAAAAATCAGCGAATTTGATTACGAATTGCCAGATGAACGCATAGCACTTTATCCTGTTGAACCTCGCGACAGTTCTAAGCTGCTAAGGCTTCAGGGCGATAGCATCGGACATCATCATTTCAGAGATTTACCAGAGCTTTTGCCCGCCGAAACCATGCTGGTTTTCAATCAAACAAAAGTCATAGAAGCTCGTTTGAAAATTGTTAAAGAAAGTGGAGCTCAAATCGAAATTTTTCTTTTGGAACCGGCTTTTCCTTTCAGTTCTGTTATCAGAACCATGGGCGTCTCTGGAAAAGTTCACTGGAAAGCTATGATTGGCAACAAAAAACGCTGGAAAACAGAGGACATGATAGAGTGGAATGGGATTTCCTTTAGCTGGGTTGATCGCGAAAAAGACATTATTTCCATCGAATGGAAGGACTCTCGCCTTTTTGCCGAGCTATTGGCCGAGATTGGTAATATGCCCATTCCTCCATACATAAAAAGATCTGCCAATGAAAAGGACCGTGAAGTCTATCAGACGGTCTATGCCAATGAGGAAGGTTCGGTTGCGGCACCCACAGCCGGACTTCATTTTACGGACGAAGTTTTGTGCCAATTGGATCACAAAGGCTTCAAAAAAGAATTCATCACCCTGCATGTGGGGGCAGGCACCTTCAAACCTGTTAGTGCCGAAAATGCCTTGGAACATGAAATGCATGCCGAAAAAATGTTTTTTAGTCGACAAAATATTGTCAATATCATGCAGCATCAGGGGCCGATTATCCCTGTTGGGACCACTGCCATGCGCAGTTTGGAAAGTCTTTATTGGTTTGGAGTTGGACTATTGGAAGGAAAGCTTGATGAATTTAATATCAACCAATATTTTCCTTATGAGCAGGAGGCCGGTTTTGCAAAAGGAGCCTCACTTGCAGCTGTGTTAGAATATATGGACAGCCAACAGTTGGAAAATCTAGAAGGTAGTACCTCAATTTATATTGTTCCGGGCTATCGATTCCGAATCTGCAATGGCATTATTACCAATTTTCATCAGCCAAAATCGACGCTGCTCTTGTTGATTTCTGCCCTGATTGGTGAAAGCTGGAAAACAGTTTATAAAGTAGCGATGGAAAGAGCTTACCGCTTTTTAAGTTTTGGCGACAGTTCGCTACTGCTACCCTAAAACACAGTTTTTATCAATATCAACTTTTTAGTTTGGCTTAAAATGCTGCTTAAGCATGCAATTTCTTATCTTTGTGCTTTCAAACAGAAAATTAAGTTAATTAGCTAATCAATTCAATATAAAAAGCATGCAAACTATTGAAAAAATCGATATGAGCGCTGTGCTCAAGGCTTTAGGTCTGAAAGATGTAAATTTTGGGAGCAGCACCGGTCGCGATAATTTTGGCAATACAGCCGAAAATCTTATTGATTCTTATTCGCCTGTAGATGGCGCACTTATAGGTAAAGTGAGCACTACTACAAAAGAAGAATATGAAAAAATAATGTCAAAAGCCGCCGATGCTTTCAAAATCTGGCGTAAAATGCCGGCTCCAAAACGTGGTGAAATTGTACGTCAGTACGGCGAGGCCTTGCGTACGCACAAAGATGCGCTTGGGAGACTCGTGTCTTACGAAATGGGCAAAAGCCTTCAGGAAGGCTGGGGCGAAGTACAGGAAATGATTGATATCTGCGATTTTGCAGTAGGACTTTCCCGACAGCTTTACGGACTTAACATGCATTCTGAGCGTCCCGATCATCGCATGTATGAACAATGGCATCCACTGGGTATCGTTGGTATTATTTCGGCCTTCAACTTTCCGGTTGCTGTTTGGGCTTGGAATTCTGCTTTGGCATGGGTTTGCGGCGATGTTTGTATATGGAAGGGCAGTGAAAAAGCACCACTTTGTGCAGTTGCCTGCCAGAATATCCTTCAGGAAGTTTTAGAAGCAAATGACTTGCCCGAGGGCATTTCATGTATTGTCACTGGTGATTATAAAGTAGGAGAGTGGATGACCAATGACACTCGTGTACCACTTGTTTCGGCAACAGGTTCTACCCGTATGGGCCGAATTGTTGGACAGGCAGTTGCAGGTCGTTTTGGCCGCAGTTTGCTCGAGTTGGGTGGCAACAATGCCATTATTGTTTCTCCTAATGCTGATATGAAAGTGATGCTAACTGCGGCAGTTTTTGGTGCAGTGGGTACTGCTGGTCAGCGTTGTACTACTACTCGCCGACTAATTGTTCACAGCAGTATTTATGACAAAGTAAAAGACTTGTTGCTCAATGCCTACGGACAACTGCGAATCGGCAATCCGCTCGATACAAACAATCATGTGGGGCCACTTATCGACAAGTTGGCAGTAGATCAGTATCTGCACGCTATCTCTGAAGCGAAAAAAGCCGGCGGTCGCGAAGTAGTTGCTGGCGGACAGCTTAGCGGAGCGGGTTATGAGAGCGGCTGCTACGTAAAACCTTGTATCATCGAGGTAGATGCTCAGCACGATATCGTAAAACATGAGACCTTTGCACCTATCCTTTATTTGATGAAATACAATGAACTGGATGAAGCTATCGATATGCAGAATGATGTACCTCAGGGTCTGTCTTCAGCAATCATGACCGACTCGGTGCGCGAAGCCGAACAATTCCTGTCTTGCGCCGGTTCCGACTGCGGAATTGCCAATGTAAATATTGGAACCTCAGGTGCTGAAATTGGCGGTGCTTTTGGTGGTGAAAAAGAAACAGGCGGCGGTCGCGAGTCGGGCTCTGATTCATGGAAATTTTATATGCGCCGCCAAACCAATACCATTAACTATGGTACTAAGGTTCCATTGGCTCAGGGTATTAAGTTTGATTTATAGGTTTATTCTTAAAGATTGTCGGATTAACAGAAGTCAGATTTTCAGCTTTATAATCCTAATGTTAAATTTTGAACCTGCTCATGGAAAAATAACAAAAAGCTCTGCTGCGGCAGGGCTTTTTGTTTAAGTGGCTGAACTTTTTATTTAGTATCAAAAAAAGCTCAAACTGAAAAGATGTTGTATGTTTTAGCTAAAAATAATACCTTTAGCTGAAGAATTCATAAGTTAACATCGCTCTACAGAAAAACTAGCCTGTTTTTAATTATTTGAATTTAGAAGTATCTAAAAAACAAAAGTCAATGAAAACTTTACTTTTAAAAATGCTTTTCTTGTTGATTGTCAGCCTTGCAACTGCGCAGACCTATAACATTGAAAGCTATCAAAAAACAGGCAATGCATTTCTGTATTTGCTCAGGTCAAATGATTTTATTTCAAAAAACGATACCATCAATGAAATGATAGTTGATTTGGTTCAGCCACAACTGTCCGATTCGCTTATTTACCGCAAAAAGCAGCATCATAAATTGGGTCCTATGGGTTGGCTCATCAGTACCTTTGGTAATTTCAACTGGAGAGCCTTTTCAATGAAAAAGGAAAAGGTTGTTGGGACTGTAGTGCGTATTTCGAGAAGTGGCGAAGAGCAATTTACCGAGTATGACGTCAATTTTGATATTAATTTTCACCTTAAAAAATACCTGAATCGTGTCTTCGAAATGTATGATCGTCAAGGGAAAATCAAAAGACAGGACTTTACCTCGAAACGTAAAATTGATTTCAAAGCTTCTCCCTTTGTGCGCGATACCAATAACATAGATATCAGATCCTACCGACTCCACTGCGAATTAACTCCGCAACGCGAATACAGGGCAATCATGAATTATCTTTTTCTGCCCACACTACCCGGAGCAGGTGGCTTGAAACAACATGCAAACTTAGAAAATGATCATCCAACTGTTGGATTTTACGGGGTATTATGCCTCGACTGTAATCACAGCTGTCATCCCGAAATGCACCCTTATGAATGGATGTGGTGGCTAAAGGCCAATGAGGGAGACATGGAAACAAAAAAGGAGTGGCACTTTGGGCTCTTCCACGAGGGCAGTAACCGGATGAAAAAATGGAGTAAAAACCCCAAGTCGGGAAAAATTAAAGTTCCCTTTGCCTTTTCAATCGATAAAAATGCCAAAATTGAAATACAACATGGGGCAATGAAT
>JBILRK010000038.1:0-9214 GCA_044372705.1 Saprospira sp.
ATATTTGAATTAAAGCCGCAATTGATTTACATGAAAAATACTTTGTTCAGGACCTCGCTGCAATATAAATACAAAGAAAGCCACAACAGAATTGGCAATCAGGAGAGCGCCAAGAGTCATGACATTACAATTGATGCCAAATATTCGAAAAGTGCTAAGAAAAA
This sequence comes from Saprospira sp., assembly GCA_044372705.1. Taxonomy (GTDB): domain Bacteria; phylum Bacteroidota; class Bacteroidia; order Chitinophagales; family Saprospiraceae; genus Saprospira. The sequence continues at coordinate 165 of JBILRK010000038.1, forward strand.
CACCTCAGTCAAAATGAGCTTTTCCTGGGTTAATCTTGCTTATAGCGGTCAGAATAACACTCCTGTTCAATTCGCGATGACGGATGGATTGCTCAATGGTCAGAATTTTTTGTGGACCTTGAATATTGATCGCAGCATTTCGAAAAATATACAACTCAACATTGGCTATGAAGGCAGAAAAATTGGATCGGCTCAGGTGGTTCATGTGGGCAGGGCCCAGGTGAGGGCGGTGTTTTGATGTGTAGGATTAAAATCCATTTAGATTTCAAAAACAAAAGCCATTTCTTTAGAGTTTACTATTTTGCATAATCGAAAAAAAATCTCATATTTGAGCTTTGCAATCAAAAATTATTTGAAATCAATTTATATTATAAGATATGTCTGATAAAAAAGTTGTAGTGCCCATTATGTCGGAACTTGCAGCCGAAGGAAAGGAACCTGATATCCTCTTTTGGGTAGGATGTGCCGGCAGTTTCGACGACCGTGCCAAAAAGGTAACAGTCGCTTTTACAAAAATATTGAATGCAGTAGGTATTAACTTTGCCATTTTGGGTAATGAAGAACGTTGTACGGGAGATCCTGCGCGTCGTGCCGGAAATGAATTTTTATTTCAGATGACAGCACAGCAAAACATTATGACACTGCAGATGTACAATGTTAAAAAGATTGTCACTGCCTGTCCGCATTGTTTCAATATCCTAAAGAATGAATATCCTGTTTTGGGGCTCAATAATGTAGAGGTTATACATCATTCACAACTTTTGCAGCAGCTTATAAATGATGGAAAATTAAAAGTGGAAGGTGGTGCTTTTCAGGGAAAAACCATTACCTATCACGATTCCTGTTTTCTTGGCCGTGCAAATGGGGTGTATGAAGCACCGCGCAGCGTTTTGGAACAGCTCGATGCCACGCTGCATGAAATGAAACGCAGCAAATCAAACGGACTTTGTTGCGGTGCAGGTGGAGCTCAGATGTTCAAAGAAGATGAAAAAGGAGATAAGCGTATCAACGAGGAGCGCGCATCCGAGGTTATTGGCACAGGAGCCGAAGTGGTAGCTGCCAATTGTCCATTCTGTATCACGATGCTTCAGGATGGTTTGAAACCCGAAAATGACAAAAGAAAATCTCCAATCATGGTGCTGGATTTGTCTGAAATGATTGTGCAATCGAATAAATACTAGGTATCAGGTATCAGGAGTCTGAGTATCTGAAGTCTGATGTCTGAAAATCTTCAAATAATGAAAAACATCCTCATATTAAACGGCCCCAATCTCAATCTTTTGGGAAAGCGTGAGCCTGAAATTTACGGGAATACAGATTTTGAACATTATATCGATTACCTCAATCGATGGGCCGATGCTCAAAATAAAAAAGATGAGATCCACCTGCATTATTTCCAGAGTAATGTCGAAGGTGTATTAATTGACAAACTGCACGAAGTGGGCTTTAGTTATCATGGCATTATTTTCAATGCCGGAGCCTATGCACACACTTCTATCGCACTGGCCGATGCTATTCGTGCCATACAGAGCCCTGTGATTGAAGTACATATTTCTAATGTACATGCCCGCGAGGAATTCCGTCATCATTCATTTCTCGCCGCTCATTGCGAAGGAGTCATCACAGGTTTTGGACTAAACAGTTATAAATTGGCCTTGAGATATTTTATGGGCTTGTAGTTTTTTTGTCAAAAAGGACCTATTTCATGGAAGAAGGCAGTTTTTTACATAAAAATTTATGTATCCCTAATACTTGTTTAGTTCAAGTTTTTATATCAAGTATTTTTTGTGAAAAATAATTTAATTTCGTTGCTTTTGTTTTTGTTAAAATATAGCAGATAAATGAGTTAATGCTATTTTTTAATATGTTTTGACCAGCCTAAAAAAATAGGTTTTGTTGTTAATTTTTTAACACAAATGTTTTTTGAAATTTGTTTGAAAAGCACAACTTTGTAGTGTAAGTTTTGTCTATTATAAAACATAACAAATACAAAAAAAACAAAACGATTTGATAAAGTATACGATGACACTTTTCAATTTATATAAAAAATGAAGTAGTTGTAAATTATTTTATCAATCTGATATTTTAAAAAAAAAACAAATTACAATGACAAAAAATGTACTAACTATTATGTTTTTGCTTATCTGTATTAAGCAAGCAAGTGCATTAGACTTTTACTGGAAAGGTACTACTAACGGAGATTTTAATGACCCCAATATGTGGTGGGTTGGTAGTTTTGGCTCAGGGGTTACCGCATCTCAGTCGCCTATCTCAAGCGATAATGTTTTTTTTACTGCAGCTGCTTTCAGTGCCCCAGGTCGAATAATTGAAATTACTTCGAACTCAAGTTGTAATAATATGTTTTGGGATTCAGCTATCCTTGTGGCGAATCAACCCAGATTGCGCTGTACCAACGCTACAGTTAACCTAGATATACATGGAAGTTTAACATTGATTACCAATATGTTATGGTCGTTTAGTGGTAATTTGCGTTTAAAATCAGTTCAGCCAGCTGGCACAATACACAATATTGTTACAGCAGGCAAAAGAATTTTGGTAAACTCGCTTGTTTTTGAAGCTAGTAATCTGGTTGAGTATGTTTTGGTAGATAGCTTATATGTAGATGATCCGACTGAAGCCAACGCTAACCTAACGCAGGGTGGTATTGTGCTCAATGGCGGATATTTGAATTGTAATGGAAAGTCTGTTCGCGCTGATAATTTTACGTCTATAAATAACAATGTTAAGCGTCGTTTAAATATAAGTAATTCACGCGTAACACTTAACCGATATCACGAACAATATGCATGGAATATTGATTTTAATTCACTTTTAGCTACACCAAATTTTTCGGGTTTTAGCTCTGCTGGTTCTCATATCATCCAAAATGGATACTATTACACTTTTATGCGTTTTGGAACCGGTATCAAATATGATAGTATTACCTTTGATACTGAATTTGCAAATCCAATAGGCGATCAATATGCTCTTGTTTATGTAGACACACGAAGTGGTTCTGATCGCGATACTTTCGAACATGTTTTTGCGAAACGCCAAGTTTGCATGGTTTATGATAATACGAAAATGATTTTCAAAAATCTGCACATTTATCCCCAGACAATAATTTCGGCACATTCGAGTGGAAAAACTATAGAGGTAGAGAATATTTTTAACTATTCGGGATGTAATGAATTTCCTACAATTGGTGCAACTTCCTTTAGAGGCTGGACAGAAAACTTGACTATCAGAAAAATTACACCCGGCACCCTCACAATGAATAATGTGATCTTGTCAAGGGTCAACTGTGATGTTGGCGGTGGTCGAACTTATATCGCAAACAATAGTGCAAATAAAGGAGGAAATACAAATATTACAATCAATGCCGGTACAGGAAGAGAAATGTATTTTAGGGCAATTACTGGTAATCAGGATTGGCACAATATTGCAAATTGGAGAGAAAACAACTCCGGAGTTTTAATAAATTCAAGCTGCTTGCCAACACCATTCGACAATGTTTACTTTGATGGGAGTTCTTTCAATACAAACAATAGAGTAGAATATACCCGACGAGCTTATTGTAGGGATATGCGTTGGTTGACCACAGTGCCAACAAATGCACAATTGCGTGGAGGTAATTTGTTGCATATATTTGGCGATTTACAATATGATAGTAAAATGACTTTTGGCACTATTACATCAGCCGCCGGGGGCAATTACAGGTCAATACTTTTGTGCGGCAATAATATTGACAGTATCATAACAAATACGGCAATAAACAACACTATAAATGTACTTCTTGAAACTTATTCCGATTATCGTATTGTAGGCAACTATACTGGTTTGTTAAATGGTGGAGAATTCTCACGTATGCGTATGCTTGCAGATACACTAAGACCTACCAATGATTTTGCTATCAGTTATGGCAACTTCGATGGCACGCAGATCTATATTAGTGGAGGTAGCTGGGCTTTTTACATGCGCAATCATAGCGCCTCGGCAGTCAGCTATAGCGGCAATGCTACAGTGCATTGGACTCAGGTAGCAACTCAAAGTTCATATTCTTTTTATGGAGGCTATTTGCCAAACCTAATAGTGTATGGCGGGATGAATTCAAACTACGGCAATGTCTTTATCACAGGAAACCTAACCCTCAAGAAAAATGCTTTTATGTATATGGGTAATACTCAGTTTGGAGGAAGTGAACGCGGTCAATTACAAGTGATAGGTGGATTAAATGGGGCAAACGGAAATGTAATAATGGAAGAGGGGAGTAACTTGGTCTTTACATCATTAGGGGGCACAAATTCTTTTTTACGAGTCTTGGGCAATTTTACAGCCAATGGAAGCTGCCAAAAAAATGTTTCTATTACTACCCACGATGGCGCCCCCTTACAGGGCGGATTCTCAGTGGCAGGAGCAGTAAATATCAGCTATGCCAATATACAAGGAATGCGAAACATATCACCTGCTCCCAATTCACTTATAAGTGTAAGCAATAGTTCAGATGGTGGCAATAACACTGGCTGGTCATTCAACACAGCTAGTACTCAAACTTATTATTGGAGAGCCCTAAGGGGGAATCCAACTGTTTTTGCAGGCGATTGGTACAATTCCGGACATTGGACCACTAATCCTGCGAATCTTGTAGGCGACAGTCTTTGTGTACCAAGCTTATTTGATGACGTTGTTTTCGATAGCCTTTCTTTTTCTGCAGCTAGTAACAATTGTACTGTGTCTTCGTTAGCTTATTGTCGCGATATACTTGTTTCGGGCGCTGCGCGTTTAACAATAGGAAACTCGAGTCTATTCTGTCGTCATCTACGCTTTACCAATTCAGCTGCCCGTTTGGACGGCACCTTAGGGAATGATGTATCACCGTCTAAAATATATATAAGTGGCGATTTAATTTTGGCTACGAATATGACCGCTTTGTTTTATCGTGGCGATATCCATATGATTGGCAGTGGTGATATTAGAAGCAATGGGTCGAGATTACAAGCAAGGGCATTAATTTTTAACAAAATTGGCGGGACATGGAATTTGAGAGATGCCTTATACCTGGATAATGACTGGGCTGGAACTAACACAACAAATCGAAGAGCCGGTGAAATGAGATTATTAGCTGGGACATTAAATAGCAATAATTTTAATATCACTATAAGTTCTTATTTTAATTCGGGCAATATTGCTTCAGCAAGAGCGCTGAACTTAGGCAGCTCTATATTCACGCACAGAGCTACAGCTTGGTATTACTTTCAAGTGAGTACATTGCTTTGGAATGTAAACGCAACAAATTTTACTTTTACAGCTAATCCAAACGCTGAAATTATTTTTATGCCATCGACTACCTTCAATTCAAATCTTGTCAACACGCGTCTTGATTTTAATATGGGTAATGGAATAAATTATCCAAAAGTAAGCATATCAGACAATGATCAAAATGTGAGCATCTATGGTGCCTCAAACTATAATTATTTGCAATTGGAAGCTAATGCATATGTTGATGCTAATAATACCATGGATAGTATTCGTCTTGAAGGAGGATTTTTCTACCGTTTTAAAAATGGAAGTATTCAAACTTTGCGAGCCCCACATGGGCATGTGATTTCTAATGGTACAAGTTCCGATTTTGTAAATATCGAGAGTTCTACTCCGGGTAGTAGCTTCCGTTTGCATAAATCTTTTGGTCCGGCATTTTGTATTGATTTTGTAAAAGTAAAAGATTGTGTTGGGACTAAGGAAACCAATATGGCTTTGATTCCTACAAGCCCTGTAAACTATCAGACAATTCAACCATTTTTAGAATTTCAAACCGGTGTGAATTCCGATAATATAGGAGGAACAGCTACAGGAATTTGGGCATTTAGTTTGCCAATTTTAGTAACGCCTCAGTATGTAGGATCAAATTTCATACAGCCATGCGGAATTTCATCGCCACCATCATTTACGATTCCTGTAACAGGCACAGGCCCTTATATGGTGAATTATAGCTGGGTAAGTGGTTCTTTGAGCGGAACGGGTGTGATAACATCTCCCGATGATGATAATAATACTAATACGCCAATGTACGTAACAATTCCAATTAGTACAACGAATTCTAGCATTACTTATACTTTCAATATTACAACTTTCCGTTGCGGTGAAGAAACAACGCCTTTGCCTCGAACGGCTGTTGTAACACAAAATTCCCCTGCTGTTTTGACACAAACACCTCAAACTGCGGCATGTGATTTTAATAATAGTGCTGCCTGGTTGACTCTTCTTGGAAACAGTGATACTAGACCTGTAGTATCAATTCAAGACTCTACCGGTCCTAGTGATTTTAATGCCCTTGGGGCACTCACAACTCAAATTTATTTCGATCCAACTGTTCAACAAGTAAATATTGGGGGTGTTATGTATCCATATTTACAACGTCATTGGCATATTCAGCCAACTAGTAATGGTGCAGCAAGAGTTCGCTTGTATTTCACTCAGGCTGAACTGAATGCACTCATTGCGGCATCTACTACTTTTGGGGTATTTAGTGGGGCAGCCCAATTGCAGGTGCTTCGCTATGCTAGTGGAACTATTGGAGTTGGACCGGAACAAATTATCCCCCATACAATCATTCCTCTTACGGGTTTTGCTGCTGCCCCTTTTAGTAGCACAGCTAATGTTTATGCCTTTGAGTTTTTTGTGCCTTCATTTTCTCACTTTATCATTACGCCAACTCAAAGTGTGTTATTAGATTTTAATCTTCTCTCCTTTACTGCCGAAAAACAAGGCAGCCGCGAAGTATTACTTAATTGGAAAGTAGAAAAGTCAATTGATACTGATTTATATCAGGTTGAGCGCAGTAGCGATGGTATGAATAGTGTTGTTATTGGTGAAATCAATTCCAATCATTTAGCAACTGAAGATAATTACAGTTTTGTTGATTTACAAGCAAAAGAGGGCTTAAATTACTATCGATTGAGAGCAATTGAAAGCAATGGCAATGATAATTTGTCAGATTGGAGAGTAGTAGAAATTGGTAATAGCCCTTCGGTCAGAATATTGCCAAATCCTGCTATTGATATGCTTTCAATCGAAATAAATAATCCATCCGGTATCGAAATTCGTTTGTTTAACCAATTGGGGCAATTGGTTAAAACTGATTACTTTAATCAAAGTAGTCAGATACATAATATAAATATAAGTGATTTGCCAAGTGGAATTTACACCGTACAAATTTTCTTGGTGGAAAGTGGGGCAGTTAGCATTCAGCAATTGGTAAAAGAATAAACCAGATACTAGGCTCAAGAGATGAGTTAGTTCTATAAACTAACTCATCTCTTTGGGTTAGTCTTTTTAAATCAAAACCGTTATTAAAGCAGTTGTAAGTGTGTCTTAATAAATTTGCTAAGGAAAACGATTATAAAAGCTAACAATTAAAATAACTTGTATTAGCAAAAAGAAACCTACTACTTCTTTTTCACCCACACATTCAAGGTCTTGCCAGCATTTATAAGATCTGAGCGTAGGTTATTCCAACTTTTGAGCTGAGCAATAGTGACATTATATTTTTTTGCAATGGAATAGAGCGATTCCCCAGTAGTGATTTTGTGAACATACTTAACACGACCTGCAGTGCTCGATGCAGGCACCGGGGTTGTTTTAGGAATTGTTTTTACTGCTGTTTTTGTGTTAGCTGCCACAGCTGGATTCACTTTAGTATTGGTATTGTTTTGGACTGGGCTCGCAACTACTGCTTGAACCACAGTTGCAAGCTTTTTAAGACTGTCTACATTAAAGAAAAACTCCTCGCCTGTCTGGTTTCGGTCAAGCCAGGTCATGGTATTTTTTATGGCTTCGAAAAACAAATCACCCTTGAGCTGATAGCCTCTGACTGAAAGGTGCACATAATCGGGCTGAGCAATTCCTTCTTTCACCCAATTGTGCATGGTACCCTGTCCGCCCGAAATCCAAAACCAGTCAAAAACGGCACATTTGGTTTCTGCTGCTATACGATGGATTAGGTCTGAAAAAGGAATACCTGAGCGGCAATTGCGTTTTTTGTAAAAAAGGTCTTGCGAAGAAGTCAAAATAATAGTCGCATTTGGTGCTGCTGCACGCATTTTCGAAATGATTGTTTTGATTTCTTTTTCGAGCTCGGGGCGAATAATATCATCGTAAAGATAATCGTTGGTGCCATAATCGAGCACAATTACATCGGGTTGGAAATAGGGGATATGTTGCCATAGCAGGCCATAATACAACAATGCACAAAAACGCGCTGCACCAATTCCGGCATTGTGATAGATAACTCCATTGTTTCTTTCAGACTCGAGACTCATACCGTAAAACTCAAACTCGCTCTCCTCGGGGTTGTTTTTTACAACAGAGATGCTCATTTTACGGTTTTTAATTGCCGGAATTTTTACTGTGATAAATGGCTCGGGATTTTTATCATCTATCGTTACAGCTGTAACATTGCCATCGATTTCAATATTTATATCGTAACTATTTGCCGATTGTTTGCAGAATATTTTTAGTAAGGTGTAATGTTCAGGCACATTCGACACAAAACTAAAGTTAAAAGATGCAGGGGTCTGTTCGGTTCTACAAGTCATACCTCTTACTCCCATTGGCAGCTTAGGAATTACGGTATAACCTTTTTCGTATGACCATCTTCCAGTATGTGAGGTAGTGTACTCTATTGAATTATAGGTATTTGCAGTTGAATAGGGGAACATTAGTCCTCTGCCGGCGTCACCATGTAATTCCTGCAATCTTTTTCTTATCTGACCTGGAAAAGCTTCGTGCTGACAGTGTGAGTCACCAAAATGTAGTACAGTGAGTTTCTCGCGGTCGGTATTTTTCCATTTTTGATAAAAATGGTCCATTGCATCTCTACTGTAAAATTGTAGCATATTCAGCTCAGGATGCAGAAATTTGTAATTGGAATAATAAGTCTGCTGAACCGGCACCAGTTCATTTGTAACCTGTGCATTTAAATGGACAAGACCCAGTATGAATATAAAAAATAAGCAGCTAATTTTTTTGATCATTATTGTTTTTCTTAGTAC
>JBILRK010000039.1:0-9092 GCA_044372705.1 Saprospira sp.
AGCAATTCCGAATTATTAGGCTCTGCAAAAAGTTCTAATCTTGGGTAATAGGCCGCTTCTTTTTCTTTTTCGCCACCTTCGAAGGGGCTTGGGATATATCTGAAGATTTGACCTAATTTCCTAGCCCCACCATTTGTACAGGCAAAATACAATTCAGAATTGCCAAACCACATGCCTTCTCCCCTAGCGAAGCAGGCAGCACCTGTCTCAAAACCACGCAATCTGAGATCATCCACCTCGCTATCTATGCCTTTCAAGTCAATCCATTTTACAGCATATTTTGTTCCGGGAATTAAGGTGTCGGGCTGTTCCCAGTGACGGGTATCCATAGATTTTTTCCAAACGAAGGCCAAAGCCTGTAACTTACCGCCTTCGTGCAGTTTACCCTTTACTTTTGGAATAAACCTGTAAATAAGCCCTTCGTGCCGGTCTTCAGTTTGATACACTATGCCAGTTTTAGGATCAATGCATACAGCTTCATGATTGAATTTGCCCATTGCCCTTAATGGTACAGGGTATTTGAGTTTTATTTTTTCAGTTGCTGGCACCTCGAAATTATAGCCATGCCCATCTTCATTATTTTCGTTCTTATTTAGAAAATCTTCTTCACAGGTAATCCAGGAGCCCCAGGGAGTGATGCCACCAGCGCAATTGCGCGAGGTACCTGCCAGACTCATAAATACATTTTCAACCTGTTGCGTTGATTCATTAAACACTGTAGTGGTTGTACCTCCCAGATGGGGTGTTTTTCCGAATCCGAAATCAAAAAATTTCTCTTTTTTTATTTTACCAAGCAATTTATTTTGTTCACCAAATGCACTTTCCTCTATATCTATGGCACTATTTTCGTGATTTCTTATGAGAATAAGTTTGCCTTTTGCTGTGCTGAATGTTCCCATTCCATCGGGCCTTCCTGGCAAAAAAAGGCCGTCGTTCATCTTATCCCCTTTCCGGGCAATTACTTTGTAAGAAAAACCGGCAGGGAGACGCATAAGTTCATCAAAATCTTTGAGGGGGCCAAAACCATTGTTGAAATGAAAATTATTGCTTTTTTCATTTTGTGCAAAAGTCCTAAGTCCGCTAAAACCTAGGCTTATGGCCGACATGAGTTTAATAAAGTCCCTTCTAGTATTTTGCATAGTAATATAAAAACTATTAATCAAACAATTGCCATGAAACACCAAATCGAACAAACCAATTTGGAGTTGGGTAGAATGGTGCGTTATAATAATTTTGCCAACCATTCAAATAATAGGTCAAATTTTCTGCATTCACAAAAAAGCGCAGCTGCCAAATTTTGGCCGAAACAAAAATATCTGCCTGAGGATAAAAATTCATTAGTTGTTCATTTTGCAGATAAAAAGCACCTAATACCGGGAAATATGCATTGGTATAAAAGGAAGTCATATATCTGAAAGCTATACCAGTTCTAAGTTTTACTGTTTTTAATACCTTTGATTCGAAATAGAGTTTATGTCTTAATATAAGTTCTGGCAGTCTAAAAACTTCTTTACCGGAAAGAACAGTCTGCCAAATTGCCTCATTTTCTAAATGAAATTTCCAAATATGTAAATCCTGCCTCAACATGAGCTGCACAATATTCGCCGAACCCTGCATTTGAGATAGCTGAGCAGTTGTATCAAAATAAACGCTACGAGATATCGTATGGTTGTTAATTTCAAACTTTCCCCAAAATTTAGGCCAGGCTATGTAAGCATTCAAACTAAGCTCCTGAGTTTGTTTCAGACTATTCGTATTATTCCAGATATTAACTCCTGAGAGGTAAAATTGTCTGGCAGTCTGTTCTGGTTCGTATTGTTGGTAAAGTAATTTTCCGCCCACTCTAAAATAATCTTTAATAGCATAGGATAGTGCCCCCTGTAGCCAAAAATCTACTCCAAGGCGACTATTCATTATTTTTAGATCTGCCGTGTAGTTTAAATTATTTTCTGTGTTTTCAGAAAGATTCAATGAAAGTGCAAAATTATTTACATTGAATTCACTAGGCTGTTGAAATACCTGATGGAAACTATGTACTAAAGCTATCTTGATTAGGAGTGGGCTGTTTTTTAGCGTTCCAAATAAAGCTCTTTGCCAGTTCAATTCATTTTCAATTAAACGATGGCGAAGATAATGCCTGATCCCTCTGTTATTGGTTTGAAAAGCACCATAATAAGAAGAATCGATGGCGGGGTTTTTATCAAAAAACTTAAAAGAATTGTTTTCGAATCTAAAATGATGCCCAAAGGCCGATTTTGCAGCGTTTACTTCATTGTAGAGATAGTGCCTTAGATAAACAGTTTGATGAGCGTTTTCATGCTTTGGGCTTCCATTGTTCTGAGCATTCAGTTGTACATCCTGATTGATAAGAAAGAGCGGATCTGTTAGGCTTAAGCTTTGTACCACTACCCCACCATTTTCACTTTGGTTGTTGACATTGTTAACAAATCCAAAATTGGCCTCATATCTTTTTTTAAAGTATCGAAAATTCAAAGCAACATCCTGATGTCTGCTTCTCTGTCCTTTGAAATAGCCATTGTAGTTGATAATGGAGTAATGAATGCCATAGTAGAGGCTTGGCAAGATCTGGTGTGCAAAATTTGCTCTTAGTTGTACATTTTGTAAATTTATCTGACTGTAATATAGATCGGTAAAGGGTTTATTGCCTCCAATTTTATAAATTGGAATATCTTCAGGTTTTAACCTGAGGTATGAAAAGATATCCATACCAGTTCTAAAGCCTGCTTTTGGACTACTTTGCCACAAAAGTGAAAAAACTGCAGTGCCCAAATGTCCCAGATCTGACTGATAGGGCATTCGTGCCCTCCAACCGGGATTTGGATTTTCAAAGTCATTTAAGGTGCTATCTATTAGTTTTGGACTATTATCTGAGAAACTATAGCGATATACTGAGGTGGTATCACCCAATGGTTTATTCCTTTCGTCTTCCGACTCGGTATAACTTGAATCTACACCAAGAGAATCTGTTTGAGCAGAAAGGAACTCTGATGGATAGATTGTTAGTAACAAAAACAGCAGACTAAGACGAATTTGCATTGAGATATCAGTTTATGCTGCAAATTTAAGATAAATTGATGTAAGAACATAGAAAAAAACAAAGCCACCGAAATTCGGTGGCTCAGATTGGATAAGTTCTAAAAGGTAAAACCTTATTTCTTTTTGGCAGGTTTTTTGTCGTCTTTCTTAAGACTGCCTTTCAAATTTTTGTTATCAACTGCAGCGGCCAATTCTTTGCCGGCTTTGAATTTAACTGTTACTTTGTCGCTAATTTTGATTTCTTTCTGCGTGCTTGGGTTGATACCTTTGCGGGCAGAGCGATAAGCTACATCTAAAGAACCGAAACCAACTAAAGTAATTTTTTCACCATCCTTAAGTGCTGATGTGATAGCCTCAAGTGTAGCATTAAGCGCTGCAGATGCATCGGCTTTTTTCAAACCTGCTTTTTCTGCAATTTTGTCAATTAAATCTCCTTTGTTCATAGTAATAAAAAGTTTATTGTAATCAAAAATGTGTTGATGCACAGTACAAAATTATAGTGTTTTCGCACAGTTCCAAATATTTTTCGAAAAAAAACTTAAATTTTTAGAGATTTTCAATCATTTTTGAACGAATTGGAGAGAAAACAGGCATTTTATCGAGTAAATTTTAATGCATAAGTGGTTAAAATATAATTAAAAAGAGCAACAAACTCTTGTCTGCTGCTCTATTTTTGTTGGCCCACCTGGATTCGAACCAAGAATGACTGAACCAAAATCAGGAGTGTTACCATTACACCATGGGCCAATAGCTGAGAAAAAATAGTTTAAGAACTTTGTTGGCCCACCTGGATTCGAACCAAGAATGACTGAACCAAAATCAGGAGTGTTACCATTACACCATGGGCCATTTTTTCTAAGCGGCACAAAATTAAGATAAGAAAGATAGACAGCCAAATTATTTGCTACTTTTTTTAGCAAGTTAATAGAATGAAGATTCTAGAACCGTCTTCATTTAGGTCAATCTTTACTTTTAGGTAGTTTTTATCACAATATGCCTCTATCATTTCAGGCCATTCGACAAAAAAATAATCATCATCATACAAATAATCTAGCAAACCGGTTCCGAATAACTCCTCTGAATCCTTTAATCTATACAGGTCAGCATGATTTATGGCGTATGATGAATGCTTTATCGGATAATTGTTAACAATTGAGAAAGTTGGGCTTGATGTATTGCCTACTGCTCCTAATTTTTCACATATAAGTTTTACGAAAGTGGTTTTACCTACCCCCATTTCACCATAAAACAGCACTTTTTTGTGTACTGAAAGATATTTTTCAAGAAACAAATCTGCAAATCTGTTCAAATCATCCAGATTAGATATCAAGTAGTTCATAAAATTTATTGGATTATTTCTTGTTCAAAATTATCAGAACTATTTTAAATAGGTGCATCTACATTAAAATTTGTTTAACTTTGTAACAGAAAAGATTGATATGCTATTATTATTATTTCTAATAATTCCAATTATTTTTTGGCTCATTCCTCTTTCCGGCCTCAGGAAAAGAGACAGCAATAGCTATAGAAGATTTATAATAAACTTCATTGCAATGCTCATAACTGTAATAATAACTGGTCTGACGCTTTGGTTCCTGGACATGGGAATAAGCACTATTCTTGTGGTATTATTATCGATCTGTATAGCTTGGGGTGCTTTTTTTCATTTAATCAGCGGTAGAAAAATTCTATAGTAAAAGAACTTTATTATGTTCACTTTCATTCCTTATATTATAATTCCACTGTTCATATGGGGCTATTTGTTTTTTAAAACAAAAAATGAATCTAATACCTTTATAAAAAAAATAATAAATACAGCTGGCTCCTCATTTGTCATAATGGGTATTTTATTGTTTATATTCGATTTTTTTAGTTTAGGCCTTGGCCTAAAAATGATTTTGGTGCTTATCCTTGGTATTATATGGGCTTTTACTTTTTATTTCTTAGTTAACAGAAACAAAAACAATGTTTAGTAAAATATATTTTTTCCTGTTTTGTTCTATCATTTTGAGCAGCTGTGCCAGGGTAAATTACCAATACAGCAGCAACTGGAGTGCAAATAAAGTTACAATTGACGGCATACTTGATGAATGGCAACTTCCTCTTGAACAGCCTGCTTCCCAAATACCCATTAGATACCGCTGCAGTAATGATGAAAAATATATTTACCTAGCAATTCAGGCAGGTGATGAGTATATGAAAGCCCTGTTTCTGCATCAGGGTCTAAAAATTTGGATAGATAGCACTGCAAGAAGAAAGGAAAAAAATGGCATTGCCTATCCAATTCCATTGAGGACTTCAGAAACAAATGATATTGCAAAAGAGGCCGGCAGTAGCACACAAAAATTTATTGAGCTCTATGCTGCTTCTATGCAGGAGTTTGATATTTACGGACTCGCAGATGAATCTCTAAGGCTTTCGAATATAACCTCCAAGGAAATAAAGGTGGCACTTTCATTCGATCAATTGAATATGTTATCCATGGAACTTAGAATTCCCATCAAAACTGTGCTTGGAACCTTCGAAAGCGACAAAATTTTTTCTTTGGGTATCGTAATAAATAATCCATCGAAAACAGTGGATGATGATAACAACAATGACAGTAGTCTATTCAACGACCGAAACCAAAACCAAATCACTCAGGGCAATCCGCTAATGGGGCCAAATAGTCAAATGATGAATCAGAACATGAATCAAATGCAGGGTCCAAGCAGGCAATTGTCGATGCCAAGTATTTGGATGAAAATAAAACTAGCTGATAAGATTCTATAATAAATTTTTACTATAAAAACAGGTACATTTTCTTCATTTAATTGTCGCTTGTTGACCTTAATTTTTGTTAATGAAACTGTGTTTTGTCTTAAAATAGTATTTATTGAGCTTATTGAAATTTAATTATGCAATTATTGCTCATTGGCATGTTTTTGGATGCATAAAACAGTTATAAATAAATTTTGAGTTTAAATCATTATTTAAAATCTGATTATTCTTTTAATTTTGTTTTGTAAATTATTGTCAAACTTTGACATTATAAATATTTCAGTACTTTGTTAATTATTAAAAAAATGACTATGAAAAAGTTGGTTTTAGGCCTAGCCGCCATGTTTTTTGCTGCTGTTTCTATACAAAGCTGCAGCCAGGGCAAATCTGATGATCAAATCAAGAAAGAAGCTCAGGATCAGTTTGAAAAGGACAAAACAACAACCCTTGCACAACAAGCAGATGCAAACTGTTTAAAGGTTATCGACTCTATTTATGTAAGTATCAAAGATGCAAATGCTGAAACTGAAAAATAAGATAAAATCTTGTTTAGCAATTTCATTTGTTTACTTTTTTACAATTTAAAATTGAAATTATTTTTAAAATATTAAATCTTAATAATATGAAAAAAGGTTTGTTTTTAACAGCTGCAGCTTTTGTTGCAATTGCCTCTTTGGCAGTTTTTACTGCTTTTGCTGAACCTAGCGAACAGGAAAAACGTGATAAAATTTACAAAGAATTGTCTGACGCTTTCCTGAAAGAGCAAATGGATGCTTGCCTAAAAACTGCGCAGGAAAAAGCACAGGAAAAATACGATGCTGAAGTTGCCGAAACCGAAACTGATAGCAAAGACGGCAAAACTACTACTACCACCAAACCTGTAGTAAAGCCTAGTACTGGTGGCACACAAACAACTACGCAACCTACTACTCCAACCACCCCTACTACTCCAACTACACCTACCACAAAGAATGAAAATTCTACAACAACTAAGGGTGGTGCTACTAAGGCTGGTGACAATACAAATGTAACTACAAAAGGTGGTGCTACTAAGGCTGGTGACAATACAAATGTAACTACAAAAGGTGGTGCTACTAAAAAATAACTAAGCATTATAGCTTTTTAAAATCTTGCAGAAGCACAATTCAGATAAAATTTGAATTGTGCTTTTTGTTTTAAGCCTCTGTTTCTAATTGGTAGCTAATTAAGAAAATGCCACTAAACTATAGGATCAGATTCGTGCCGTTTTGTTTTTACATAATGGGACTCTATTGCTAGTTTACTAAAACTATTTTGACTAGAGGCGTTCATAGAAAAAAAATAGAGGCTGCCTCGCTTTTGAGACAGCCTCTTAATTTTTACTCCAACAACTTTAACTAAGGGAGTGTTATTATTGTTTGCGTATTATCTATACCACCACCACTTGGGAATGTAACAGTATAATTAAGTGTGATAGTTCTGTTTGTGATTGAACCTGAACCAACGAAAGCACGTCCTGCAACATCGGTATAGTTAATTGAAAGTTCAGTTGAAGAAATTACATCAATTTCAACAACGTTAGACGAACCAAAACCAGAGAAGTTAGTTGTGGTAAGTTTCACCTCACTAACACGGCTAATCGTTGTATTATAAGTATAAGGGCCACCAGCATTTGGACCACTAGTTACTGTATCACTAGCAGCTACAAGGTTACCTAAAAATTTAGCAGACCACTCAATTTCACAAAGGCCATCTGCATTTTTTTCATAACCAGTATTACAGGTAACAATACCTTCGAGGCAGGTACCATGAGTACCAGTTTCTACATCCTTACACAAATCTTTTTCGCAAGATGCAGCAAAAAAACCTACCACTGTTAAAAGTGACAATGCTTTAATAAAACTTTTCATAATTAGTTTGTTTTAAAAAAATTAAAAAATATTCAAACGTAAAAAATACAATTTCTACAAACAGGAATTGATAATTTTTACAAATATAGATGCTATTTCACAAAAAACGTACCATAGATAATAAAATGCATAATATTTAGCGGTTTCTACCATACTGTTCATGGCTCGAAACCCAATCGGAGGAAGAAATGGCAGATGCCAATGAAATTTCTCCAGCCAATACTACTCCTGCAATAATTTCGGCCAGTTTCATTACCTTATCCTTGCCATAACATCCAAGCATTTCTAGACATTCTTTTTGTGTTCCTAGGCTAGTACCACCGCCATAAGAGGCGATAATCAGAGATGGTATTGTTATTGAAAAATAGAGGTCTTTTTCTGGTGTTATTTCACAATAAACAAGTCCGGCAGATGACTCAGCAACATTGGCAACGTCCTGCCCGGTTGCAATAAACATAGCTGTAATGGCATTGGCAGAATGTAAGCCATTATTATTGGCTCCCGACATGATGGCGCCAATATTGGCTATACCATAGTGATATGCCAGATTTTCGGGCGCTACGCGCATGTGTTGGATAAGCACATCTCTCTTAAGTGTAATTTCGGCTGTGACACGTTTGCCACGGGTACGCATGATATTGACCTGAGAGGCCTTTTTATCGGTTGCAAAATTTGATTCCAAATAAAAATGTCTTACGGGATTCTGTTTGTAATTATCCAAAATCCAACTGCAGGCAGCAAAAGTAGCCCTTCCAACCATATTCTGACCAGCTGCATCGCCTGTAGAAAAATTGAAGCGCATGAAGGCAAATTTATTGGAGAGGTAAGGGTCTATATACTGCAGGCGTGCGACACTCGAGGTAGATTCGGCTTCTTCTGCAATTTTCGAAAAATTCATTTTACACCAATCCACAAAATCGCGGGCTGCACGGGCATCGTCGAAAACAAAAACCGGAGCACGTTGCATGGCATCGCGCTGCACCGTACATTTGGCTCCACCGCAAAGATTCAACACTTTGATCCCTCTGTTGTAAGAAGCCACCAAGGTTCCTTCGCTTGTTGCCAGGGGAATTAAGAATTCGCCATTGGCATGTTCTCCATTTATCTTTATTGGGCCTGCTATACCGAGTGGAATTTGGGCTACGCCGCAAAAATTTTCACAATTACCCTGTGCGATATGCGGATCGAAAGAATAATTACTAATATGCTTTGGCTCTACTCCGGTATACTCTTTTATAAATTGTTGACGTTTTTTGATGGCATCGGGAGAGTAATCATCCATTTTATCTCTGGGAATAGAGAGTCTGTCTCCCGTTTCGGCAGAAATTCCATCTTCTACTTTCAGTGTTAACTCGCCAAATGGAGCAACTTCAAAAACTATTTCTA
>JBILRK010000245.1:0-4422 GCA_044372705.1 Saprospira sp.
AAGCGTTGAAAACAACAGTACTTATTTTCAAAACAATTTAGGCCCCTCTACTGCTCCAAATTGCGCTCTTGGCCAGAATCCTGGAGAAGAAAGATTTGAAATGCAACGCAATTGGAATGTAAATTTCCAGGGGACACTTATACCACCCTATTCAGTTAGATATTATTTCCCTGCTACTGAAAAAATTGATGTTGAAACAGCTGCGGCAAACTGGATGGCAAATTACCCAGCATGTGCCTACACCTTTAAGTATAATACATCAGCGACTGGATTTTTCTGGTTTAAGAATAATATAGGCAATTACACCGCTCCTGATTTTGATGGCCTGCAGCTTTCTGCCAGCTCAGGAAGTTCAAATGGAATAAACTATTCTGAAATGTCAGGTATTAGCAGTTTCTCGGGAGGTACAGGTGCATTGATTCTTGTGCCGGTCTCAAATCTTCCGGTTGAACTCAGCTATTTCAGAGGAGAAAACCTTGGCAAAAGCAATCTCCTGAGTTGGGAAACTGCCTCAGAGCAAAACAATGCATTTTTTGTAGTTGAACGCAGTTATGATGCGCAGCAGTTTAGCGCTATAGGTCAGGTTGAAGGGAATGGCAACTCCAGTCAAATCCAAAACTACAGTTTAACCGACGCAAGTCCTTTAATAGGCACAAACTATTATCGTCTGAAACAAATTGATACTGATGGGAATTTTACTTACAGTCAAGTTATTGCTCTTGAAGTAAAAGCTACAGAAAATCAAGTAAATATATTTCCAAATCCTACCAATGATAAAATAACAATAACATTTTCAAATGAAAGAAGCGCTAAAATACAAATCAAAATTTACGATGTTTTAGGTCATTTGGTTCGAAATATAAATCATTCCTGTAATAAAGGTCATCAGCTTTTTTCATTAAGTCTAAACGATTTACCTGAAGGTGCATATATAATTCAATTAAATGACGAATCAGAAAATATAATTAGCAAACAGACTTTAATAAAAGCGGCAAACTAAAGTTTATCATAATTCTCAAAAAGAACCTTTCAGTCTTTGGAAGGTTCTTTTTTTATTTTACGAAGGATAAATCGTTAAAATGCAACGCATTACCAACATTCAGCATTATAGATTAAAAGCTACTAAATAAAAAAGCTATTATAAGTTGGGTTAATTGATTTTTATTTTTAACTTTGCATCCGCAAATAAAAACTGGCCCGTTCGTCTATCGGTTAGGACTCAAGATTTTCATTCTTGCAAGAGGGGTTCGACTCCCCTACGGGCTACAAAGAAAAAACCTGTTGAATGTTTTCAACAGGTTTTTTTTATAATCCAAGTTAATTCCACTTTCAAGCCCGCAATTAAATTTCACGGATTAAAATGGTGTAAGCTTTAGGTATCTCATTTTACAAGTGACTTATGTCATTTTTTTTAGTGTATGTTTTGGATTACTTTTGAGTAAATTTTAATCCTTAATTTTAAAATACATTATTTATGAAGAAAATCCTTGTGCCTACCGACTTTTCAAGTTTTGGAAAGCTTGCAGAAAAGACAGCAATTGACATAGCCATCAAATCAAATGCGGCTGTAGAATTTATTCATCTGATGGATATACCCAAATACCTAAGCCAATCGGCAACAGCAGATAATGAACTCCCTGAGGAATTAAAATCAAAAATTGGTGCCGCTCATCAGTATTTGAACGAGTTGGTACAGCATGCGGAACAGAAAGGATTAAAGGCCAAGTCTTATATCACAGAAACATCTGGCATAGAGGTTATAAAAAACCATGTAGAACAGCACGAAATTGATTTAATTGTGATCGGTTCGCATGGGGCAAGCGGAATAAAAGAAGCCTTTCTTGGCTCAAATACTCAGCGTATCTTACGTAGCTTATCAGCCCCTGTTTTGGTTATAAAAAATGATTTGACTGCCAATTTCAAAAATATTGTATTTGCCTCTACTTTTAAGGAAGATGTGCACCAGGCTTTTGCTAAAATTCTTAACTTTGCTAAGATTTTTGAATCAGCTGTTCATTTACTCTACATAAACATGCCTTATAATTTCGAAGACAGTGCAACAAGTTCTCAACGATTGTTGGAATTTGCATCTCAATATCCTAATCATCAGTTCAATCAACATATTTTTAATGCCTTTGACGAAGAAAGTGGCATTATAAAATTTTCAAAGACACATGGTATTGATTTAATTGCTACTACAACACATGGCAAAAGTGGTTTTATGCAAATGCTTTCACCGTCAATAACTGAAAGCCTTGCAAACCATTCAAGCATTCCAGTGCTCAGTGTAAATATAAAATAATTCAGCAACTGCATCTGAAAACAAAACTATGACTGCCTTTCCAAATGCATTCAAAAATCAGATGCAACATCTGCTTAAAGAAGAATCTGAAACTTTTTTTTCAGCGCTTGAAGGGGTTGCACCTGTTTCTTTAAGATACAATCCTGCTAAAATCAGTGCAATTCCTGGTGGGCTTCAACAAGTTCCATGGGCAAGTTCAGCCTTTTATTTACCTGAAAGACCACTTTTTACAGCAGATCCTCTTTTGCATGCAGGGGCATACTATGTTCAGGAAGCCTCGTCCATGTTTTTGGAACAGGCCATGAGACAGCATTGTCAACTTTCAGAAAAACTGAGGGTACTCGATTTATGCGCTGCACCTGGCGGAAAAAGCACGCTGATTAATTCTCTGCTAAATGATGAAAGCCTATTATTAAGTAACGAAGTCATCCGTTCCAGAGCACATATTCTTTCTGAAAATATTCAAAAATGGGGTAAAGGAAATGTTTGGGTTTCGAATAATGATCCATCTTACATTTCCAATTCCCTTGCCTCTTTCTTCGATGTAATTGTGGTGGATGCACCCTGTTCGGGAGAAGGAATGTTCCGTAAAGCAGCAAACAGTATCGAAGAGTGGTCGCCACAGGCTGTGAATCACTGCTCGCTTCGTCAACAGCGTATTCTCCACGATATTTGGAAGTCGCTAAGACCAGGGGGTATATTATTATACAGTACCTGTACCTACAATGAATCTGAAAACGAACTGAATCTTGCAAAATTTAAAGAAAGCTGTGATTTCGACTCTCTAAAATTAAGCCTTGACAGCTCCTGGGGAGTTACAGAAACACAGCATAATGACATTTTTGGCTATCGTTTTTACCCACATCTGACTAAGGGTGAAGGATTTTTTCTGAGTGTGCTTAAAAAATCGGGCGATAAAAATGTATCAGACCCTAAAGTCAAAAAAAATGCTCTAACAAAAGCCGGCAAGGATAGTGATTTTCTCAAAAATTGGTGCATTAATCAAAACCTGGAGTTATTTAAAAGAAAAGAACTCATTATTGCAGTGCCAAACTCTTTAAGCTATGAGGCTCAACTTATTGAATCCAGCTTAAATATTGTAAGTGGAGCAGCCGAATTAGCGGAACTCAACAGAAAAGGATTTATACCCATACCCGCTGCGGCACTTTGGACAGGTCTGAACAAAGATTCATTCAATATAACTGAATTGGATTTAGAAAATGCGCTAAAGTTTTTGCATCTTGAAAATGTAAACCCTGAAAACACAAATAATGAAGAGGGATGGCAATTGATGACCTATAAAAATTTAGGCTTGGGTTGGATAAAAAAACTCAGCAATCGTGTCAACAATTACTATCCTAAAGAATGGAGAATAAGAATGTCTTTAAGTAAACTTTTGTAAGTTTATATCAAATACTACAAATTAACAACAAAAACCAAAAGTTTACAAACTGTTAACAAAGACATAATTTTGCAAGCAATAACAATAGACATTATTTTAATAGCTTTGCATAATATTAAAACCTCAGTTAACCAATTCCTATGAAAGAGGCAAAAGAATTTAAAATTCTAATCGCAGATGACGAGCCCGATATTCTCGAATTTGTCAGCTACAATTTGGTCAAAGAAGGCTATCAGGTTAGTACTGCAAAAAATGGCGCAGAAGCCATAGAATTGGCAAAGAAAATTAAACCTCATTTGATTTTGCTCGATATCATGATGCCTGAATTAGATGGTGTGGAAGTATGTCGGGAATTGCGTTCGAATCCCGATTTTAAAAATACTATCATAGCCTTTCTAACCGCGAGAAGCGAGGATTATTCACAAATTGTAGGTTTTGAAGTAGGAGGTGACGATTATATCACAAAACCTATACGCCCAAGAGTATTAACAAGTCGCATTTCGGCACTACTCAGAAGATACAGCAGTGCGCAGGGCGATAGTTATGATAAAGACATCATTAAAATTGCTGACCTAAACATTGACAAAACAAGGGTTTTGGTTTATAAGGGTGAAGAAGAAATTGTATTGGCAAAGAAAGAATTCGAATTGCTTTATCTTCTTGCTTCAAAACCTGGCAAAGTATTCACCCGTGAAGAAATCTTTAAAGTAGTTTGGGG
>JBILRK010000228.1:0-4651 GCA_044372705.1 Saprospira sp.
CATATTCGTAAAATCAGGGAAAAAGTAGGAGAAGACTACATCAAAACCATCAAAGGTATTGGTTATAAATTCGAACTTTAGTGAATTAATATTGGTTCTCCATAAAAAAATAATAATTTTTGTAAATTAGCCGCAGCTTCCAGCTTCGGCTTTTTTTATTAACTAAAATCGATTATATGATTCTTATATCACCAAAGAATCCAACTCCTCAGCTTCTTGCCTTTATTACTGCGCTCAATCAATCGATTGCAGTACTGCTTGTTCTAATTATTCTAAAAATCGCATTGCCTGATTCTATCGAATGGTGGGCAATAGGAATTGTATTTGCCCTGCAGCTTATCTTTTCTACACTGTTTTTTGGAGAAGCCCTTAAAAGATTCATTTACAATAAGGTAAAGCTTATATACAAATCAATACACAGCTTAAAAGCTCCAAAGAGCAGTCCTCCTATTCAGGTCAATATTAATACGCATATCATGGATAAGATAGAAAAAGAAGTAACCGAATGGGCTAAAGACTGGTCGAAAGAGATCAAATACATGAAGAAAACCGAGCAGTTCCGTAAAGAATTTATCGATAATGTTTCTCATGAGTTAAAAACACCTATCTTCAACATACAGGGTTATTTGTACACTTTGATTGAAGGGGCATTGGAAGACCCTGAAATTGCTGAAAAATATTTGCAAAGAGCAATTGATAATGTGGACAGGATTGCCGAAATCGTACAGGATCTAAATCAGATTTCAAAATTCGAAACGGGTGGCATCCAATTGGATATCAAACCATTCAATGTACACGACCTGGTAGAAGAAGTTGTTTCTGATATGGAAATCAGTGCACAACGAAAGCAAATAAGTCTGGAACTTAAAGACAATGCCCACAAACCTTATTGGGTAAATGCCGATAGAGAAATGATTCGTCAGGTTTTGGTTAATTTGGTTTCAAACTCAATAAAATACGGTCGCGAGAACGGTAAAACGTTGATAGGTTTTTACGATTTGGATAAAAATATTTTGGTTGAGGTTTCAGATACAGGCAAGGGTATTTCACAGGAACATCTCCCCCGCCTTTTTGAAAGGTTTTACAGGGTGGACAAAGGAAGGTCTCGAGATGCGGGTGGAACCGGACTTGGCCTTTCTATTGTAAAACATATTATTGAAGCTCACAATCAGACAATTAACGTTAGAAGCCGTGTTGAGGTTGGTTCCACCTTTGGTTTTACTTTAGAAAAAGCTAAAAAACAAGAAAAAATTCTATTATGATTGATGTTTTAATACCTGTCTTCTTTGTAGCAGTACTGATTTTTTTTCTGTCAGGCACTTTTTATCTTGCTAAAATGGCAAGTAAAAGGATTGAAAATAATTTCAAAGAACTTGGGCAAAGACTTGGGCTGAACTTTATTGTTCCAGAAAAAAACTTTTGGAAAAACTTAGCAAACTTAAATCACCCGAAATTAGATGGAAATATCTCTGGCATCCCAATAAAAGTACATATCGAGACAAGAGGCAGTGGAAAAAGTAAAGTTCAGTATATTGTTTTTGATGTTGATTTAAACACCAATCATCAAAATAATATTAAAATTTTTCATGAAGGTTTTTTTAGAAGAATTGGCAAAAAATTGGGCCTACAAAAAGATGTTGATATTCATGATGAAGAATTTGACCGTCTTTATATAGTTAAAACAGATAGTCCGGGCTTTGCAAGAGCTATATTTTCGGATAATATCCTCAAAGAAAAAATGATTGATAATTATAGATTGATGAACAATGCCCAAATAGGTTTTCATCACAATAGCATTCATTTCGAAGCTATCAACAGTTTTTACTACAAAAAAGAAGTCGATAAACTTGAAGAGCTTATTAGAACCTCGTTACTCCTTGCTCAAAAATTAAAGCAGATAGATAACAAACATTTCGACGACGGCAGCTTCAGTTGATAAGAATTGACTGAATATCAAATTTTCAGTTTAACTCAAACTAAATAGGCAGTTTGATGTTTTATCAAATAAAAAATGTCATTTGTACTGCCCGTATTGCTTATTGCAATCATACTCATTCCTGCTCTGGCTTATAGCAGCTACTCTGAGCGCCTAAGATTCCAAAAAATTGAGGCAGCTCTAAGAGATTTAAATGGAAAGCTCCTACTCGAGCTTGAAATTCCTGCAATTAGCTTTCTGCCAAGTACTTTTCCTTCTTTAAAAGGTGAAGTTCAAAATAAGTTTTTTTCAATTTTTATTGAATCCACTCATAAAAATAAATCATTGGTTATTCAGGTAGAACTGCCTGAAACGGATGATTTTAACTTCTGCTTGAGAGAACAGACCGGGCTTGACAATGTCGGTATTTTTGCTGGAGAAAAAGACATTGAAATCGGCGATACTGTATTTGACAGAAAGTTCTTTGTGAGCAGCAATCAGCCCGAAAGTATAAAAGCCATTCTGATGAATGCCACAATCAGAAAATTTGCCTTGGAGAATTATACAATTTTCGAAAAAGGAATTATCAATTTTGAAAAAGGCAAGTTGCAATATCGGCATTACAGTCCGTTATTTGTATTGAATAACAAGGACAAAACGCTTCAAATCATTGAATTCATGACTATTCTAAGTGATTGCATAAGACATAATTCTAAAACCATATAGTCAAATTTCCTACAAGCAAATTACTCCAGGAACTTTGATTTCCGTCCTTATTTTTAAATGCATCATCCAAGGAATAAAGTTGTCGTCCTTCTAGTCGGAACATGGCATTATTGAACAAGTTGAGGTTAAAACAAAGTCCCGATCCAAGGGTTCTAAAGCCTAGAGAAGGATTATTTATATTTACAATTTGTACAGCATCTGTATCATTAAAATACTCTACTCGTCCCGAAACTGATATATTTTTAGTAAACTTGTAACGTCCTATTATATTGGCTTGCCACCAAATAGGACTTTCACTGAAACTAAGGTTATTCTTGGCTTGTAGACCAATATAAGCACAGGAGGTCAGCGAAAATTTTCCACTGGGATTGTGAATCCAGTAAATATCTGTAAAATAACGCATACGATTATCTGGTGCAGCTGCAGAGCGTTCATCGCCAATATAAATGTCCCAATTCAGCAGATTTTTTTCATTTGGTCTATACTCCAATTGTGTCCCCAAAGATTTTCCCTTATTTTGATCTTGAATTTGTTGCCAACCGTTCAGTAAATACACATATAGATTCCACTTATTATTAAGTGGAACTGATAGTTTTGCTCCGGCAAGATAGTATGGAACATATTCGGGTGCAAGGCTGCGTGTATACATGAGGTGGTCTCTACTAACACAACTTTCATTAGTGTAAGGGGATCCAAAAATGCCAAAATCAACCCAAATATCTTTTTTCTTGGATAATTTCACACCAGCATTGGCTTCAACCAAAAACTTTAGCGCTCCGGGTTCTGCAGCATAATTGGCATTCATATAGCTTCCAAAACCTGGTGCTATTCTTGCGCGCAATCTTTCGTTACTATATCGTAAATCGAGAAAAGCAAGGTTGATATTTGCTTCGTTATGCCTTGACATCGAAACAAAATAAGGCAGGCTGCCATTCTCCGGTTGATTGAAGTTAAAACCATAAAATGCATCAATATATCCTCCGATGCTGATATTGCCAAGTTTATTGCCACCCAGTGTATCGCCAGTGCCGGAATTTACTACCTGTGCCTCTGCCTGATTTGAGATAATAAATACTAAAATAAGTTTAAAATATAATTTCATAGGATTCGATCTTATATTGCAAATTTATGGATTTTAATATCATTGACAAGCAAGTTTAAAATTTCAACAGGGATTTTTCTTAACTTTGCAGTATTGATGTGCTGATTGATTGATGCTGTGATGTGCGAAGATTAAGGGTTGATCTCTTTCATTTTCAAATTGCCAAATTTTCAAATTTAATAATATGTCTTTAAAATCCTACATCGTAAAACAGGCTGCAAAAGTCATGACAAAAAACCTGCAAAAGCAGGCAGAACATGCTGTTGAATACCAGGAAAAAATTATGCAGAAACTGGTAAAAGAAGGCCAAAAAACACTATTCGGACATGACCATGGTTTTGAAAAAATAAAAGATTACAGCAGCTACAAAGCTCAGGTTCCTGTGCTCGATTACGAGGACATGAAAGGTTACATAGAGCGCATCAACAATGGCGAGAAAAATGTATTGTGGAAAGGCCGTCCGAAATACTACGCTAAAACATCGGGGACTACTTCTGGAACTAAATATATACCGCTGACAAAAGAGAGCATTCCCAATCATTTTGGAACCGCTCGCAATGCCGTTTTTAACTACATGGCGACTACTGGCAAGGCCGATTTTATGGACGGCAAACTTATGTTTCTGTCGGGCAGTCCCGAGATGGACAAAAAAGACGATATTCTAGTCGGTCGTCTTTCAGGCATTTCCAATCATATGATTCCGGGTTGGCTCAAAACTAATCAGATGCCGAGCTACCCAACCAATTGCATTGAAGACTGGGAACAAAAACTGGACAAAATAGTACAAGAAACCCTCAAGGCCGATATGCGCCTTATCTCGGGTATTCCACCATGGGTACAGATGTACTATGAACGCTTATTGCAGGTGACGGGTAAAAAGACAATTCTCGACATTTTCCCAAATCTGA